>JBBSMV010000294.1:0-3570 GCA_038232975.1 Rhodothermales bacterium | reverse complement strand
GAGCCGCTTGATGAGCGGGACGTTGCTCTTGATCTCGGGCGGCATGGGCGGGCGGTGCGCCTTGTAGTCGTCGTAGAGCTGGTCGCGGAAGGTCGGCGGGCCGCCGAGCTTGTCGAAGACGACGGCGATGTGCTCGGGCTGGTGCTCTTCGAGGAGCTTGAGCAGCGCGCCGGCGAACCCGTAGAGCGTGCGGGTGTCGGTCCCGTCGGGGGCCGAGAGCGCGGCGTTCTTCATCGAGAAGAAGGCGCGGTAGGCGAGGGCCATCGCGTCGGCGAGGAAGAGCGTCTCGCGCTCGCCGCCGCGATGGCCCTCGCCTTCGGCGGGCGCGTCCTCCTCGGCGTGGGGGACGTCGGGGCGTGGGGAGAAGAGGTCTGGCTCGGACATGGGGGAGGAGGCTGGGGCGGACCCCCGCCGCGCTCGCAGTCGCTCCCTGCGGTCGGTCCTGGCAACGCGCGGCTGTCCCCCTCGACGAGGGGGACAGCTTTTCAATCCCTGAGCGCAGCGATGGATTGAAAAGCGGGGGGTCTGCACGAGCGCGGCGAGGGGTCCCGAAGCTACGCCCACCCGGCGACAGCGTGGCGGCACGCCCGGCGGGGCGGATTCATGCGGTGTTACCCCACCCGCTGACCCCGCGACTCGTAGGTTGCCCGGCCTCCCTTCACCCACACCCCGCCCCATGCGCCGCCGCTTCGCCCTCGGCCTCCTGCTCGTCCCGGCCTCGGCCTTCGCGCAGTTTGAGGTCTCCTCCGTCACCGACCCGGTCCGGCCGGACCGCTCGCCGCTGGCGATCACCGAGGAGGTGCCGGCGATCTTCTGGCTCGGCCTCGACGGCCCGGCCCCGCTCTTCGTCAACCCCGCCCGCGCCGCGCACACCAAGTACCGCTTCGCCTACGCGACGGTGCGGCCGGAGCTCGCCGTCGACGCGCCCGTCTCGTTCGCCGGCCTCTTCGGGCGGGGCGAGCGCCGGTGGCTCGTCACCGCCGACAACGGCGTCTCGGTCCAGAAGGTCGCTGAGACGCGGACGAGCAGCGACCGCGACGAGGGGCCGACCTTCTCCTCTCTCGATACCAGCGAGCGGACGACCGAGACCGGGCTGGCGGCGACGAGCACGCGCGCCCGCGCCGTCTTCGTCAGCCGCACCGACTTCGGCGGGATCGCTTTCGGGCTCTACGGCGGCTACCGCAGCCGGGGTGCCCGGTTCCTCTTCGACGCCGAGGCCGAGCGGACGCTGATCCAGACGGACCCGCTCTTCGAGCGGACGGCGTTCCAGCGGAACCGGAGCGAGCTATCGGCCGACGCCGACGCCTTCGGGGTCGGGGCCGAGCTGGCCTTCGCCGGGCGGACGTGGGACCTCGCTGCCGCCGTCTCCTACCAGCAGCGCATCGCCGACGCCGAGAACACTGCGGCCCGGCTCGAGACGGACCGGACCGAGCAGACCCTCTCCGACGGGAGCCTGATCGAGCAGCTCAGCCGGTTCGAGAGCGCCAGCCGCACCGCCGCCGAGGGCACGCCCGCAGCCGTCGACTTCGAGGTCGTCGGCGCGCTCCGGACCGGGCGCAGGCGCGACGACTACCTCTTCGGCTCAGCGGCGGGCACGTTCGGCGGCGGCACGGCCGATGTCGCCGCCTCGCTGGAGACAGAGCTTTTCACCCAGACCGTCGGCGGAGGCAACGACGTGGAGATGCTGGACCAGACCGCTGAGGCGGGCCAGGCCGAGGTAGACCTCGCCACGCGCGCGACGCAGGTCTCGCTCGGCTACGTCTACGCCCAGCACTACCGGGGCATGACGATCCTGGCCGCCCTCAACCCGCAGGGCGGCTTCGAGCACACCGAGAGCGCAGCGGCCTTCGGGCCAGGCTCAGGCCCGGCGCGCCGGGAGACCGACGCGACGACGCTCGCGCTGCTGCTGCCGCTCTTCGTGCGCTTCGACGTGACCCGGCGGCTCGACGCCTTCGGCGGCGGGGCCTACACCTACGCCTACACCCGCCTCGAAACCACGAGCCGCACCGTGGGCGGCCTGCCGAGCACCCCGGCGGGCGAGGAGACGACCGAGCACACGGTGGAGCTGTTCACCTCGACCGGGACGCTCTACGCCGGGGCCGTCTTCAGCTTCAGCTCCGGCCTTCAGGCGCAGGCCTCGTTCCGCGGCAACCTCGCCGAGCTTACGGGCTGGACCGTCTCGCTCGGCTATCAATTTTAGATTGGGGATTGAGGATTGATCAGCTTCCCAATCCGCAATCCAAAATCGGAAGTCCAAAATGGACGCTGTTCTCGTCACCGGCGGGGCCGGGTTCATCGGGGCGAACTTCCTGCTGCGGCTCGTCCGGCGCTACCCCGAGGTCCGGTTCGTCAACCTCGACCTGCTGACCTACGCCGGCAACCTGCTGAGCCTCCGCGCCGTCGAGGACGCGCCGAGCTACGCCTTCGTCCGCGGCGACATCACCGACGCCGAGCTCGTCGGCCGCCTCTTCGCCGAGCACGGCTTCGACACCGTCGTCCACTTCGCCGCCGAGAGCCACGTGGACCGCTCGATCCGCGACCCGCTCGCGTTCGTCCGCACTACCGTCCTCGGGACGGCGACCCTCCTGGAGGCGGCGCGGCACGCCTGGAGCGACCGCGACGACGTGCGCTTCCACCACGTCTCGACCGACGAGGTCTTCGGCACGCTCGGTGACGCCGGGGCCTTCGACGAGGCGACGCCCTACGACCCGCGCAGCCCGTACTCGGCCTCGAAGGCCGGCAGCGACCACCTCGTGCGGGCCTACCACCACACCTACGGCCTGCCGGTGACTCTCTCGAACTGCTCGAACAACTACGGCCCGTTCCAATTCCCCGAGAAGCTCGTCCCGCTCACCATCCGCAACGCGGCGGCCGGCGCGCCGCTGCCGGTCTACGGCCGGGGCGAGAACGTCCGCGACTGGCTCCACGTCGCCGACCACGTGGACGCGCTCGAGCGCATCCTCCGCAAGGGCCAACCGGGCGAGACCTACGCCGTCGGCGGCCGGGCCGAGCGGCGCAACCTCGAGGTCGTCGAGGCGATTGCCGACCTCGTGGACGAGCGCCTCGGGCGGGCCCCCGGCACGTCGCGGGCGCTCATCACCTTCGTCGCCGACCGCCCCGGCCACGACTGGCGCTACGCCATTGATCCGGCGAAGGCCGAGCGCGCCCTCGGCTGGCAGCCCGCCCACTCGTTCGAGGCCGGCCTCCGCGAGACCGTCGCCTGGTACCTCGACCACCCCGGCTGGCTCCGCGCCGTCGCCGACGCCTCCTACCGCGACTACTACGCGCGGCAGTACGGCGAGCGCCGCCTCTCTTGAGGCGAGCCTGAGGAGGCTCGCCTGAGGAGGACGCCTTACCTGAGACGGGCCGCGAGGCGAGCGCGCACCTTCTCTACAAAGCGGCGCGCCCTGAGCTCGACGGCGAGCCGCCCGAACGGCTCGTTGAAGGGCACGGCGAGCAGCTCCGGCCACGCCTGCGCGACGATGTCGCGCTGGAAAGTTTTGCCCTTCACGTAGGACGCAGGCAGGCGTATCATCGCCGCGATGTTGTGGGGACCCTGGAAGGGGGTAT
>JBBSMV010000293.1:0-3577 GCA_038232975.1 Rhodothermales bacterium | reverse complement strand
GAGCTTCTTCGCCACGCTCGAATGCGAGCTCATCGAGCGCCGCCGGTTCGCTACGAGAGCCGAGGCTCGGATGGCGCTCTTCCACTTCATCGAGGGGTGGTACAACGTCCGGCGGCGGCACTCGTCGCTGGGCTACGACTCCCCCGTCGCCCACGAGCAAAAGCACCACGACGCGCTTGCCGCCTTATACTCCTGAACTGTCTGCCAAAGCGGGTTCACTCCAGACCTTGGGGCCTACGAAAGTCCTTTCATCGTGGCGCTCGAACCCGGCGCGGGAACGCCGACCCTGAGCGCACTCGGCCCAGCCTACCCCAACCCGTTCAGCCAGCAGGCCACGCTGGCGCTCGACGTGGCCGAGACGCAGACGGTGACGGTCGAGGTGCTCGACGTGCTCGGCCGCCGCGTGGCCCTCGCCCACGACGGGCCGCTCGCGGTCGGGGCGCACCGGGTCGTGATCGAGGCGGCGGGGCTGCCGGCGGGGGTTTACGTCGTCCGCGCCTCGGGCGAGACGTTCCGCTTCGCGCAGCGCGTGACGCTCGTGCGCTAGTCCCGCCGGAACTGCATCCGCTGGTGCAGGCGAATCTGGCCCGACGAGGCACCTCCGAGGCGGACGACGCGCCAGCCGTGGAGGTCGACCTCGTCCTCAATCACGAGGTCCGCGTCGTCCGGGAGATCGGCGGCGCGGCGGACGGCCTCCTCCGGCGTCCGGCCCCGGAAGCGGCCGGTCGTAGCGCCGGGACCGACGGTATCGAGTTCGTACTGTGGCATCGCGTAGGATTCTCGGCGGGAGCGCGTAAGATAGCAGGAACGTAGCAGGCCCCCTTCCCGTGCAATGCCGCTCCACGCGACCTCGTCCGGGCGTGCCTATTTTCCGACCCACGCCCGACTCGCCCGATCACGACTCTCCGACACCCAACGTCCCCGCCCCTATGGCCGACTCCACCTCCACCTTCCAGAATCAGAGCGACGGTTCCGCCCTCGACGCTGTCGCCACCGAGCCGGGCGCACAGCAGACCACCGCCACGACCGCCGAGGCCGCCGGCCTCAGCCTCAGAGACGCCCCCGACCACATCGCCGACGACTTTCTCCCGATCAATGGGACCGACTACGTCGAGTTTTACGTCGGCAACGCGAAGCAGGCGGCCTACTTCTACGCCGCTGCCTTCGGCTTCGAGATCGCCGGCTACCGAGGGCCGGAGACAGGGCACCGCGAGGCCGCGAGCTACCTGCTGAAGCAGAACAAAATCCGGTTCGTCTTCACGACGGCAATCCGCTCGGACAGCCCGATTGCCCGGCACGTCGCCCAGCACGGCGACGGGGTCAAGGACATCGCGCTCTGGGTGGACGACGCCCGCTCGGCCTTTGAGGAGACCACGAAGCGCGGGGCTGTCGCCGTGCGCGAACCCGAGGTGCTCGAGGACGAGCACGGGCAGATCGTCGTCTCGGCGATGGGGACCTACGGCGACACGATCCACACGTTCGTCGAGCGGAAAAACTACAACGGCCTCTTCATGCCCGGCTTCGAGGCGTGGGACAACCCCGACTGGAAGCCGGAAGGCGTCGGGCTGAAGTACGTCGACCACTGCGTCGGCAACGTCCACCTCGGCGACATGAACCGCTTCGTCGCGTACTACTCCGAGACGATGGGCTTCCGCAACCTCCTCCACTTCACCGACGAGGCGATCTCGACCGAATACTCGTCGCTGATGTCGAAGGTGATGAGCAACGGCAACGAGCGGATCAAATTCCCGATCAACGAGCCGGCGCGCGGCAAGCGCAAGAGCCAGATCGACGAGTACCTCGAGTTCTACGACGGGGCCGGCGTCCAGCACATCGCCATGGCGACCGACGACATCCTCCAGACCGTCTCGACACTTCGGAGCCGCGGCGTCCAGTTCCTCACCGTCCCGACGACCTACTACGACGAGCTTCAGGGCCGCGTCGGCCAGATCGACGAACCCGTAGACGCGCTCGCCGAGCTAGGCATCCTCGTCGACCGCGACCCGGACGGCTACCTCCTGCAGATCTTCACCAAGCCCGTCGAGGACCGCCCGACGGTGTTCTACGAGATCATCCAGCGCAAGGGCGCGCGCACGTTCGGCGAGGGCAACTTCAAAGCCCTCTTCGAGGCCATCGAGCGCGAGCAGGAACGCCGTGGCAATTTGTAGTGGCGAAGTACGAGTGACGAGGGTAGAATGACTGGCCTCGTCGCCTGCTTGCCACTCGCCATTTCACATTCGCAACTCGACACTTGACATCATGCCGTACTACGTCCAGATGGGGACCGTGCCGCCGAAGCGCCACACCCAGTTCCCGCGCCCCGACGGCGCGCTCTACACCGAGGAGGTGATCGGGGCCGAGGGCTTCTCGGGCATCTCGTCCATCGCCTACCACCTCCACCCGCCGACGCTCGTAGACCGGGTGCTTGAGCCGGAGCCGTATGCCGTCGAGTACGCCGACAAGGACTTCCTCCGCCACCGGCACTTCCTCGGGAAGGAGGTCGAGCCGGGCGGCGGCTGGCTCTCAGGCCGGCGCTACATCATGGGCAACGCCGATGTGGACCTCGCGCTCGGCGCGCCGACCGAGCCGATGGGCGAGCGCGAGTTCTACAAGAACGCCAAGTGCGACGAGCTCGTCTACGTCCACGACGGCGAGGGCCGCCTCGAGACCGTCCTCGGGACGGTAGAGTTCCGGCAGGGCGACTACGTCCACGTCCCGCGCACGCTCACCCACCGCTGGGTGTTCACCGGCGAGACCCAGCCGCGCCTCCTCGTGATCGAGGCCCCGAGCGAGTTCCGACCGCCGAAGCGCTACACCAACAACGTCGGCCAGCTCCTCGAGCACGCGCCCTACCACGAGCGCGACTACCGGGGGCCGGTGGAGCTGAACACGGTTGACGAGGAGGGCGAGTTCGTCGTCCGCATCAAGAAGCACGGCAAGCTCCACCCGTTCGTCTACCGCTACCACCCCTTCGACGTGGTCGGCTGGGACGGCTACATGTACCCCTACGCCATCTCGATCCACGACTTCGAGCCCATCACCGGGCGCATCCACCAGCCGCCGCCGGTCCACCAGATGTTCGAGGCCCACAACTTCGTCGTCTGCTCGTTCGTCCCGCGCCTCTTCGACTACCACCCGCAGAGCGTCCCGGCCCCGTACAACCACTCGAACATAGACTCCGACGAGGTGCTCTACTACGCCGAGGGTGACTTCATGAGCCGCAAGGGGATCGGCCGGGGCAGCTTCACGCTCCACCCCGGCGGCATCCCCCACGGCCCGCACCCCGGCACCACCGAGGCGAGCATCGGCGTCCGCGAGACGAAGGAGCTGGCGGTGATGGTGGACACGTTCCGCCCGCTCAACCTGACGAAGGCCGCGCTCGCCATCGAGGACGAGGACTACGTCTACTCGTGGCAGCCCGAGCGGCACGACCACCCGCTCCCCGACGCCGCCCCCGTCCCGCCGGGTGCCGCCGTCGGCGGCGACGGCTACGTCGCCGAAGGCCCCCCCATCGATGCGGCGCGGGGCTGACCGAACCGCACGCAACGTTTGTAGGGGCGCACGGCCGTGCGCCCCT
>JBBSMV010000292.1:0-3583 GCA_038232975.1 Rhodothermales bacterium | reverse complement strand
GTCGGTGAGCCGCCGTCGGGTGGAACAGCCTCGCGCGCGTCGCGTGGTACGGGGACGTTTTCAATCCCCTCTGAAAGACCCCGCCGCATGGCCTCCCCCCCTGACATCACCACCCTCGGTGCGCTCAAGGCGTCCGGCTACCGGGGCCGCTCCGTCAAGGACGAGCTGCGCGCTAACCTCATCGCCAGGCTGCGCGCCGGCACCGAGGTCTTCCCCGGCATCCTCGGCTACGACCGGAGCGTGATCCCGCAGCTCCAGAACGCGATCCTCGCCCGGCACGACGTGATCCTGCTCGGCCTTCGGGGCCAGGCCAAGAGCCGCATCGTCCGCCTGCTGACCAGGCTGATGGACGAGTGGCTGCCGGTCATCGCCGGCTCGGAGGTCAACGACGACCCGGTCGCGCCGGTCTCCAAGTTCGCCCGCGCCCTCGTGGCTGAGCGCGGCGACGAGACGCCGGTGGCGTGGATCGGCCGCCAGGCCCGCTACGGCGAGAAGCTCGCCACGCCGGACACGAGCATCGCCGACCTCATCGGCGACATCGACCCGATCAAGGCGGCGACCCAGAAGCTGACGTATGCCGACGAGGAGGTGATCCACTTCGGCATCATCCCGCGCACCAACCGCGGCCTCTTCGCCATCAACGAGCTGCCCGACCTCCAGCCGCGCATCCAGGTCGGCCTGCTCAACATCATGGAGGAGCGCGACATCCAGATCCGCGGCTTCAACGTCCGCATCCCGCTCGACCTCGCCTTCGTCTTCACCGCCAACCCCGAGGACTACACCAACCGCGGCAACATCATCACCCCACTGAAAGACCGGATAGATAGCCAGATCATCACCCACTACCCGAAGACCATCGAGATCGGCGTGGCGATCACGCAGCAGGAGGCCTGGCAGGAGCGCGGGGACGGGGCCGTGACGGTGCGCATCCCGCACTACTTCCGCGAGATCGTCGAGCAGATCGCCTTCGAGGCGCGGGAGAGCGAGTACATCGACCAGAAATCGGGCGTCTCGGCGCGGCTGACGCGGGCCGGGCTCGAAGACCTCATCTCCGCCGCCGAGCGCCGGGCGCTCCTCAACGGCGAGACCGAGACGACGACGAGGGTCAGTGACCTCGCCGCCGTCGAGCCGGCGATCACCGGCAAGGTCGAGCTGGTCTACGAGGGCGAGCAGGAGGGGGCGCAGAGCGTGGCGCAGCTCCTCATCGGCAAGGCCGTCAGCACGATCTTCAAGCGCTACTTCCCCGACCCCTCCGAGAAGGGGGCCGGCTCCGGCCGCCCGGCATACCAGAAGGTCCTCGGCTGGTTCTCGAAGGGGAATACGCTCGACCTCGGCCCGGACCTCGCCTTCGACGACTACGCGAAGCGCCTCGACGCCGTGGACGGGCTGGGCGAGATCGTCAAGCAGCACACCAGTCCCGAGGGTCCGGCCGAGACCGCAAGCGCGATGGAGTTCGTCGTCGAGGCCCTCCACCAGCACTCGCTCGTCGGCAAGGACCGCGTCGAAGCGGATTTCAAATACGCTGACATCATGGGGTCCGTCCTCGGCCAGATCGGCGGCTTCGGCGACGACGACGACGACTTCGAGGACTACCGGCGGCGCTACGGCGGGTAAGGGGAAAAGGTTAGGCCAGGGCGTCTTATCTTCCGGCTCGCCCCTCTCGCCTGCCTCTCCTGTCGTGCGCCTTCTCCTCGCTGCCGCGCTCCTCGTTGGCGCGGCTCCTCTCGCGGCGCAGCCCGCCGACACGCTCGCATCGCTTGGCTTCCCCGGCCGCCTCGTCGCCGGCGTGACCCCGGCCCCGCCGTTCGCCATCAAGAACCCGGACGGGACGTGGGACGGCATCGCCGTCGAGCTGTGGCGGCGGGTCGGGCGGCAGGCCGGCTTCGAGGCCGCGCTGTGCGAGGTGCCGGAGGGCGACCTGCTCGGGGCCGTCACGGGCGGCGCGGTGGACGTTGCGCTCACGCTGCCTGCCTCGCACGAGGCGGAGGCCCGCGCCGACTTCACCGCGCCCTACTACACCGCCACGCTCGGCGTAGCCCAAAGGAGTGGGAACGGCATCTGGGAGGTGCTGGCGGAGCTGTTCTCGCCGACCTTTCTGAAGATCGCGGCGGGCCTCGCGGTGCTGCTGCTCATCGTCGGCGTGGTCATCTGGCTCTTCGAGCGGCGCGACAACGAGGAGGACTTCCGTGAGGGCAAAGAGGGCGTCTGGGACGGCTTCTGGTGGGCCGGCGTCACGATGACCACCATCGGCTACGGCGACAAGTCGCCGGACTCGGTTGGCGGCAAGGTCACGGCGCTGCTCTGGATGCTCGTCTCGATGGCCGTCACGGCGGCGCTCACGGCGGCACTCGTCTCGTCGCTCGGCCTCGGCGGCTCGGGCGGCGGCAGCGTCAAGATTCCGGGCGACCTGCGCGACAAGGCGGTCGGCGTCGCCGACGGCTCGGCCGTGGCGGGATATCTGGAGGAGGAAGGCGTCGCGTTCGAAACCGTCGCCGACATCCCGGCCGGGCTGCGCGCCGTCGACGAGAAGCGCCTCGATGCCTTCGTCGGCCCGGCTCCGGTGCTGAGGTACTACAAAGAAAACGGCGACTACGACCTGGAGATCGGGACGACGCAGGCGGAGCCGCAGCCGTGGGCCTTCGCCGTGGCCGAGGGCGCGGCGCTCCGCGAGCCGCTCAGCCGCGCGGCGCTCCGCGAGCCGCTCAGCCGCGCCGTGCTGGAGCAGACGCGCGGTGCGGCGTGGCGCGCACTTCTCGACCGCTACCTCCCGTCCGGCTCATAAGCTTGGGTTCGTAGACGGCAAAAAAATCGGCCTCCGGGCGGAAGCCGGAGGCCGATGGGTAGAGCGGCAGTAGCAAGCGCTCAGACTGCGCTGCGCCCGCGGATCAGGTTCAGCACGAGCACCACGAGGGCAATCACGAGCAGAATGTGGATGAGGTTGCCCGCGACGCCTGCAAAGAAGCCGAGCGCCCACAGGATGAGGAGGATGACGATGATGGTCCACAGCATAGCAGGGTCTCCGAAGAGGTGGGGAGGAACAGGAAACTCCACAAAACGCCTAGCCCGCCGAGCGGCGGAGCCTTCAACGTTTCTCAACAACACGTTTGTTAAAGGCGGGACCCGGTCAGTTCGTTCCAGGAGGTAGGGGTCGGGGGGGAGGGGCTAGGTCAGGCGGACTGTGGCCTCCCGCTTCAGCGCCGCGCTATCAACGGCTCGGACTCTCTATCCTTCTGTCTAACGAGCCTTCTGTCTAACGAGGCAGACCACACTGCGTCACTTCGTCTGCCCGACAGACTGTTGTCAGCCCAGGGCTATACCATGGATCCACCCGTTCCCGACTTTGCTTCCGATGAGTCTCATCGCCCACTCCGGCCGACCGCCACAGCCGCTCTTCGACGACGCGCAAGACGTGCCTGCCCACGCGCCGGGTGTGGCAGCACGCGCACGCGAGTTCGCGGCCGCCTTCGATTCGGAAGCGATAGCCGAGTGGCTCGGCTGGTGGCACGACGCGGGGAAGGTGGACGAAGAGGTGCAGCGCTACTTGCGCGGGAAAACGGACTGGAAGTGCGGTCCCGACCATTCC
>JBBSMV010000291.1:0-3587 GCA_038232975.1 Rhodothermales bacterium | reverse complement strand
CCCGAGGGGTGCTTCTTCGCGATAGCGGGCGAGCACGCCGACGGGCACCTGTTCATTGACAAGGCTGTGCAACACGGGGCGACGGCAGTGGTCTGCCAGTCGCCTCCAGAACCGACCCCCGGCGGGGTCGCCCTCGTGACCGTGACGGACGCGCGGGCGGCCCTCGCCGAGGCGGCGGCCGTCTTCTTCGACCACCCGAGCCGGGCGCTGCGGCTCGTCGGCGTGACCGGGACCAACGGCAAGACGACGACGGCCTTCCTGCTCCACCACCTGCTCTCGGCGCTCGGCGACAAAGCCGGGCTGATCGGGACCATCGAGGTGCGGATCGGAAGCAACATCCTGGCGGCGACGCACACGACCCCGGACGCGCTCGCGCTGAACGCGCTCCTCCGGGAGATGGCCGACGCCGGCTGTACGGCGTGCGCGATGGAGGTGTCGAGCCACGCGCTCGCCCAGCAGCGCGTCCGCGCCCAGCAGTTCGCCGCCGCTGTTTTTACCAACCTGACCCATGACCATCTTGACTACCACGGTTCGGTGGAGGCCTACCGCGATGCGAAAGCGTCGCTCTTCGCAGGTCTCGCCGAGGGGGCCGTGGTAATCGCCAACCGGGACGATGCGTCCTGGACGGCGATGGTGAAGGGGTCGGCGGCGCGGATCGTGACCTACGGGGAGGAGTCCCCTGGAGAGCACGCTCGTGAAGAGCACGCTCTCCGGTCCGACCGCGCCGCCGACGAATTTGAAGTCCGCCCCGAGGAGGATGTCTCGTTTGAGGTCGTCGAGAACGACCTGGCGGGGCTGCGGCTGCGGCTCGGCGGCGAGGTCCGGCGCTACCGGCTCGCCGGGGCCTTCAACGCCTACAACCTCGCTGCCGCCTACGCCACGGCCCGCGCCCTCGGCTACGAGAGGGCCGCGGTGCTCGAGGCGCTCCAGCAGGCCCCGCCGGTCCCCGGCCGCCTCGAACCGGTCCGCTCCGCCGACGGCGTGCTCGCCGTCGTGGACTACGCCCACACGCCGGACGCGCTCGAGAACGTCCTCGGCACCGTCCGCGACACGATGCCGCCCGGCGCGGCGCTCGTCTGCGTCTTCGGCTGCGGCGGCGACCGTGACCGCGCCAAGCGCCCCGCGATGGGGGCCATCGCCGAGCGCCTCGCCGACCGCGTGATCCTCACCAGCGACAACCCGCGCACCGAGCCGCCGGGCGCGATCCTCGCCGAGGTCCTCGCCGGCGGGACCGAGGCGAATACGGCGACCGTGATCCCCGACCGCGCCGAGGCGATCCGCGAGGCCGCCCGCGCCGCCGCGCCGGGCGACGTGGTCGTGGTCGCCGGGAAGGGGCACGAGACCTACCAGACCGTCGGCACCGAGCGCCGGCCCTTCGACGACCGCGACGAGGTCCGCGCGGCCTTCCGACAGCGAACCCAAACGACTGGCTAGATCAGTACGGGCGCACGGCCGTGCGCCCCTACACCGATTCCACCTCCGCGAGCGATGCTCTATCACCTGTTCCAATGGCTGGAGGCGACCTACCAGCCGCCGGGCTTCCAGGTCTTCAACTTCATCACCGTCCGCGCCTCGCTCGCGGCGGTGACGGCGCTCCTCATCGCCCTCTTCGCCGGCAAGCGGATCATCCTCTTCCTCCGCACCCGGCAGCTCGGCGAGACCGTCCGCGAGGGCGACGACGCCGGGGCCGTCAGCCACGAGCACAAGGCCGGCACCCCGACGATGGGCGGCGTCATCATCCTGCTCGCCCTCTGCGGCGCGACCCTTCTCTGGGGCGACCTCACGAACCCCTACATCCTCCTCGTCCTCGTCGCCACCGTCTGGATGGGGGCCATCGGGTTCGCCGACGACTACATCAAGGTCGTGCGCAAGGACAAGGAGGGCGTCGAGGAGTGGGTCAAGCTCGCCGGGCAGATCACGCTCGGGCTGGTCCTCGGCACGGCGCTCTACTTCCTGCCGCAGTTCCACGAGCAGGCCGCCCTCACGAGCCTCCCCTTCATCGCCGACGGCACGCTCGACTACGACTTCCTCAGCCCGCTCGTCGGCTTCGACGCGGGCTGGCTGATCTACATCCCGATCGTCGTCTTCATCGTCACGGCTGTATCGAACGCCGTCAACATCACCGACGGCCTCGACGGGCTGACGACCGGCACGGCGGCCTTCGTCTCGATCGGCCTGATCGGGCTGTGCTACATCACGGGCAACGTGAACCTCGCCGACTTCGTCAACGACCTCTACGTCCCGCGCTCGGGCGAGCTGACGGTCTTCGCCGCGGCGATGGCGGCGGCGTGCTTCGGGTTCCTGTGGTACAACGGCTACCCGGCGCAGGTCTTCATGGGCGACACCGGCTCGCTCGCGCTCGGCGCGGCCATCGGGACGCTCGCCATCATGATCAAGAAGGAGCTGCTGCTGCCGGTGCTGTGCGGCATCTTCTTCGTCGAAACCCTCTCGGTCATCATCCAGACGGGCTACTTCAAGTACACCAAGCGCAAGACCGGCGAGGGCGAGCGGGTCTTCAAGATGGCCCCGCTCCACCACCACTACGAGGCGCTCGGCACGCACGAGGCCAAGATCGTGATCCGGTTCTGGATCGTGACCGCCATCCTCGTGATCCTGACGCTTTTGGTCCTGAGAATCCGATGACGACCCCGACGAACAGACACGGTGGACGAACGGGCAGACCTCGAGAGGGCGGACACACGGGTCCGCCCCTACGCAACGATGATTTGACGTAGGGGCAGACCCACGTGTCTGCCCCGGCCGGGAGACCACCCCCGGCCTCTACGATTTTCGACGATGAACGCACGCGACATCAAAGGCAAGAAGGTGACGGTCGTCGGCGGCGCGCGCTCCGGCCTCGCCGTGGCGCGGCTCCTCGCCGAGCGCGGGGCTGATGTGTTCCTGAGCGAGCAGGGACAGCCCGAGCCGGGGCTCACCGACGACCTCGACGCGGCGGGCGTGGCCTACGAGTTCGGCGGCCACACCGTCCGCGCGCTCGACGCCGCCTTCCTCGCCGTCTCGCCCGGCGTGCCGACGGCGTCGCGCCTCGTGCAGCAGGCGATGCAGGGCGGCCTCCCGGTCTACTCCGAGATCGAGGTTGCCTCGTGGTTCTGCCCCTCGCCCATCGTCGCCATCACCGGGAGCAACGGGAAGACCACGACGACCTCGCTCGTCGCCCACGTGTTTCGCACAGCCGAGCGGCCGCTCGTCGTGGCCGGCAACATCGGCACCGCCTTCGCCGACCACGTTGCCGAGTGCGGCGAGGACACGACGGTCGTGCTGGAGGTCTCCAGCTTCCAGCTCGACCACATCGCCGCGTTCCGCCCCCGCGTCGGCGTGCTGCTCAACATCACGTCCGACCACCTCGACCGCTATGACCACGACTTCGCAGCCTACGCCGCGAGCAAGCTCCGGCTCTTCGAGAACCAGCAGCCCGGTGACGTTCTCGTCTACAACCACGACGACGCCCTCGTCCGCGAGCGCGCCGAGCGCGACGCGCCCGCCGGCGTGGTCCGCTATCCGTTCAGCATCGAACACGACCTCGGCCGAGGAGCCTTCGTCCGCGACGGCTCCCTCGTTCTCCGCCT
>JBBSMV010000290.1:0-3589 GCA_038232975.1 Rhodothermales bacterium | reverse complement strand
GTGGACTTCCGCAACACGATCATCATCATGACCTCGAACATCGGGGCGCGCGACATCAAGAACCTCGGCAAGGGGATCGGCTTCTCCCAGATCGAGGCCACCTTCGACTACGCCAAGATGAAGTCGATGGTCGAGGACGCGCTCAAGCGGGTCTTCAACCCCGAGTTCCTCAACCGGATTGACGACGTGATCGTCTTCCACCCACTCGAGAAGTCGCATATCTTCGAGATCATCTCGATCATGCAGAAGGACCTCTTCAAGCGCGTCGAGGACCTCGGCATCGAGATCGAGATGGACGACAAGGCGCGGGAGTTCCTCGTCGAGAAGGGCTACGACCCGCAGTTCGGGGCGCGGCCGCTGCGCCGGGCGCTCCAGAAGTACGTCGAGGACCCGATGGCCGAGGCGATCCTCTCCGACGACCTCGGCGAGGGCGACACGATCACGGTTACCCACACCGAGGGCGAGGAGCTCGGGTTCAAGACGAAGAGGGGCAAGAAGACGAAGGCCAAGAAGGCCGAGACACCCGACGAGCCTGCCTCGGCCGAGGAGGAGCCTGCCGAAGAGGAGCAGGAGTAGCCCCGGCTCTGTTCTTACTCACGCGCCCCGCTGCCGGCTCAGGTAGCGGGGCGCGTTGCCTTCAGGGGCCTCTCCCCTCGTCCCCGGCGAACTTAAAGTAGACCCCGTGCGGGAGCGCCGCTGCCCACGCGCGCAGGGCCGGGTGGGCCTCCCCGGCGCGGCACAGTCCCGCGCAAACACGGCCACCTCGTTGCTTCCGGCCAACACCGTCGGGCCGTCCCGGTTGAGGACACCGACGAGGGTCCACGAGGCTGGAAAGTCCGGCGCATGTGGGCGTCGGCAGAGCGGTCTACTAGATGGGCAGTCCCTGGCATGTCATGCAGGACCGTCGCGTCCGACCGTCCAGGCTAGCAGGCCCCACCCCGCGATGAAGGCGACGCCGCCGAGCGGGGTGACGGCCCCGAGCCAGGACGCGTCGAGGAGCACAAGTGCGTAGAGGCTCCCGGAGAACAGCACCGTCCCGACCAGAAACAGCCACCCGGCCCGGCGGAGCCACCGGCTCGGCCTCCGCTCCATCAGCAGGCCGACGACGACGAGGCCCAGCGCGTGCGTCATCTGGTAGCGCGCCGCCGTCTCGAACGTCGCCAGCCTTTCGGGAGACACCATTCCATCGAGCGCGTGGGCACCGAAGGCCCCGGCGGCGACCGCGAAGGCGGCTGAGACCGACCCGGCGACGAGGAACAGGCGCGCCCCGGCCACCGCTACGACCCCGGCCCTGCGGGCACCGGCTGCACGGTGAACGGATGCACGGTGTCGTTCAGCGTGAGCGTATAGTCGCCCGGCGCGAGCGGCTCGTCGAGCGTGTAGTAGAAGCGGTACGGCCGGACGACCTGGGCGCAGACGGCCCCTTTCGGCCGCCGCATCTCGAACGTCACCTCGATCAGGTGAGCGCGGCGCTCCTGGCGGATATCGTGCAGCGCCGTGCAGCCGTCGGGCAGTGCGCCCTTGATGAACAGCTCGACGGGCCGCCGCCCGCCCGAGGCCGGCCCCGCGCGCACCTCGACCTCGCTGAAGTAGGCCGGGTAGTAGAAATACTCTTGGGCCGAGTCCGCCGGCGCGAGCAGCATCGTCTCGCGCCCCTCGTCTTCGCCGGTGCGCGAGCCGAAGCCGTCGTCCGGCTCCGTCACGCTGCGCGAGCCGCCGCACGCACCGAGGGTGGCGAGCAGTGCCAGGGCCGATAGGCAGACAAGAGCACGCGGCGCACTCATCGCCCGCCCTCTTCTTGCAGCAGGGCTACGCTGTCCGCATCGGCGGCGACGTGCTCGACCGGCGCGTCGCCCCAGAGCCGTTCGAGGTCGTAGTAGTCGCGCCGCTCGCGGTCGAAGATGTGAACGACGACGTCCACGTAGTCGAGCACGACCCACTGGTTGTGCTCCATGCCCTCGCGCTTCCACGGGCGCTCGCCCTCGTCCTTGAGCTGCTCGCGCACCGCTTCGGCCACGGCCCGCACCTGCAGGCTCGATTCGCCGGTGCCGATCACGAAGTAGTCCGTCACGCCGGAGACCTCGCGCACGTCGATCACCGTGACGTCGACGGCTTTCTTGCTCTGCATGGCCTCGACGGCGAGGGCGGCCAGGGTGCGGGCCGGGAGATGGCTGCTACGCTGCTTCAGGGGGGATGCGGACGTGGACGCCATAAACGAGTGGGGATGCAGGTGGATTGGTAGAACGCAAAAGGTAGCGACGGAACGGCCCGAGCGCCACAGGTCAGGGGGTCGAGGGAGAGCGTTCGTCTTCGAAGGCGCGGAGGGTTTGGTAGTCGCGGCCGAGGACGACCGAGGCGTCGAGGTAGTAGCTCTCGCCCGGCTCGGAGCGGACGTAGGCCTCGTCGATTCCGAGGAGGGCGGCTACGCGCAGCGCCGCCGCCCGATCCCCCACGCGGTCGATCACGAGCGAGTGCGGCTCCTCGAAATCGGTCCAGTTGCCGCTGCCGACCACGTCGAAGTGGTGCTCGCGCAGAAACCGCGTCGCCTGGGCCGCCACGCCCGACGCGCCGCAGCCGTTGAGGACCTCGACCTGGATGATGTCTGCCGGCGGATCGGCCGTCGTGGCTCGGAGGACCGGGGCCGCGTCCGGGGCAAACGTGCGCGTCGCGAAAGCATAGACCAGCACGAGCACGAGCACGCCCGCCACGCCAAGGCCGACGTTCAGCAACAGACTGCTGGAGCGGGAGGCATCAGGCATACACGCTCGGCCGACGGGAAAAGCGAACGCGGCACGCCTCCTTCCGGGGACGTGCCGCGCCGAGACTGAGGGAGGGAGGGGACACTAGCGCGGCGCGGTCCGCCAGAAGAGGTCGTTGTAGTCCGACGCGCCGAACCCCGCTCGGACCTGGGAGCCGCCGTACGGGCTGTACCCGTAAGGGCTGGCGTAGCCGCCGAACGGACTCTGCCTCACCTGAAACTGGATGAGCGAGTTTTCGGTCGGCCGGTACGCGACCTGGGCGTTCTGAAGGTACACCTTCGCCGGGCTGTCCTGGGAGAACCCGAGGCCCTGCTGCACGGCGTCCGACCCGAAGGGCGAGTGCGCCACGCCGACGTCCACGCGCGCCGCGAGCCGATCCGTAGGCTGATAGCGAAGGCTCGTCGTCAGCACGCCGAGGCCGAGGCTCTGCCCGCCGAAGTTCGAGAACGACATCTCGTAGGCGTTGCTGATCTTGAAGTGCTCCGGGTTCAGCAGCGCCCCGAGCCCGGTGCCGGTCGGGGCCTCGTAGACCGCGACCGGGGCCTCGCCCTGTGGCAGGTTGGCGCGGAGCTGGGCGTGGGCGGGCGCGGCGAGCCACAGCACGGCGGCGAGGAGGAGGACGGACGAGGCAGTGCGCATCGGCGGATCGGTGAGGTTCAGAACAGAATAGCGTCCCGTAGCGGGTTTGTCAATAACGAACGCTGTGCCCCGAAGTTCTGTTGCGCTCGTTCGCCAGTGCGCGAGCAAAGCGGATGTCTCGGGCGTCACGCTACGACGCGCTCCCCCAGCTTCGCCTCCGCTGCCGCTACCCCTCCGCTCCGGTCGAGGAC
>JBBSMV010000289.1:0-3598 GCA_038232975.1 Rhodothermales bacterium | reverse complement strand
TTCGGCGTGTAGGTCGTCACCTCGTAGGGGACGGCCGTGGCGAAGCTGGAGAGCGTGCAGCCGCCGCTCATGCCGGTGCCGACGGTGGAGGGGCGCTGGAAGGTCGGGTCGCCCGTGGTGTCGCCGCCGAAGTTGAAGACCACGACCGGCGGCAGCGGGATGTCGCCGGTCCGCACGACGCTGCCGTCGTAGGGGCCGGAGTCGTCGTTGTTGAAGCCGGTCACGACGATGACGTACTGCGTGCCACCCATCAGCGTCAGGTCCTCTTCGACCTCAGGGTCGCCGTCGGAGAAGCCGCTGTCCTCGTAGGAGATCTGGTTCTGGCACTGGTCGGCCGGGTTGAAGGAGCCTTCGTAGACGATCAGCACTGCGTCGAAGCCCGTCGGGTTGACGGTGACGGTGTAGAAGCCGTCGGTGGCCGGCGTGAACGACTGCGTCTGGTACTCGACGTCGGAGCCGACGCCGGAGAGCGAGCAGCCGCCGCTCATGCCGTTGCCGAGGCCGACGGGACGGTTGAAGGTCGGCTCACCGGTGGTGTCGCCGCTGAAGGTGATGGTCTGCGCCGAGGCCGGCACAGCCGTGAAGGCGAAGGCGAGCAGGAGCACGCCGAAGAAGGTTGTTAGCTTGTGTTGCATGGTGAGGGTATGGTTTGGATGGAAGGAAGGACCGCCGCCCCGGTTCGGAGGGTGCAGAGCAGCGCCTCATGGGGCGGCCGGTGCTTCCTGGTGAAGGGATCTTGAAGATGCACACGAGAAGGCGCTCGCGCAAGGGGGGTACCCGAAAAAAATCTACTTAACACTGTAAAGAATCAAGAGGCGCATACAGCATGCGCCAAACATTCCGTTCTTTCGGCTCATCTTTGGCATGATCACTTCGGGTGCCACGCCGCAGCCTAGCGTTACCCTCACCTCCGATCCCTTTCTTTCCTTCATCTCCAGTCCCTTGCCCCTGCCCCTTCTGCCTCGCTCTGCGCCTTTCTTTCTCGGCCTCACCGTCGTCGGTCTTGCTTTGCTGGCCTGTGCCTTAGCTGGGCAGCCGGGAGAAGCGCCTGCACTAAACACCCGCCTCGCCCCGACCGAGGCGCTACCGTCCCCACCGCCCATCCCGGCGGCGATTCCCGTGACGAGAGCACGGACCAGCGCGGCACCGGCCATGGTCACGTTGCGCGTGGAGCCGCTGCCGGCCCTGCTGCCGACGGCCCCGACCCCGGCTGCGCCGCCGCCCTACCCGCTCGTCGTCCCCGTGGCGGGCGTCGCGCCGGGCGAGCTGGTGGACACCTTTGGGGACTTCCGCGAGGACAGCACCCGCATCCACCGCGCCCTCGACATTCTCGCGCCGGTGGGCACGCCGGTGGTCGCCGCCGCGCCGGGCCGCATCCTGCGCCTCTACACGAGCACGCGCGGCGGCCTCACCGTCTACCAGGGCGACCCGGCCGGGCAGTACGTCTATTACTACGCCCACCTCGACGCCTACGCCGACGGCCTGCGCGCCGGGCAGACGGTGGCGGCGGGCGACACCCTCGGGAGGGTCGGCACGACGGGGAACGCGGACCCGGCGGTGCCGCACCTCCACTTCGCCGTCTGGCGGCAGCGGCGCGGCGGCAGCGGCTGGGGCGGCGCACCCGTCAACCCGTTCGAGGCGCTGAGAGAGCGTTGAGGATTGGCCCTCCTCCCTTGAGGGAGGTGTCGGCGGAGCCGACGGAGGGTGTTCGCTCGCAGCCGACACCCCCACTCGCCCCGCTGCGCAGGTCTCAGGCCCCCCCCAGGGGGCGGTACGGAGCACTCCCGCGAATCCTCAACGGTCTCTGAGACGATAGCGAGGTGGGAGACGGGGGTGCGAGTGCGACCCCACCCCTGCTTCTCCGTCTGCCTGCCGTAGGGACACGGCGTGCCGTGTCCACCATGCCGGTGCCGCCCCACCACGGGCAAGGCGTGCCTTGTCTCTACGTCTACCCACCTCCGGCGGGGTGCCGACCACAGGACGCTGATAGGCGAGCGGTTCTGCCCACGAGCGACCCGGCCGCGGGTGTGAGGCAGCCCCCAGGCATCGCATTCCTAATGCCTTTCGGTTCGCCTCTGTGAATTCGTTCGAGGTGTGTTGAAGTCGGGTGAAGATGTCGTACATAGGGCAGCCTTTCATGCCCCATCCACCCTACCACTTTTACGCCATGAAACACGTTACCCCGCTCCTCGCCCTGCTCGTCGTTTTCGCCCTCGCGCCGGTCCAGGCCCAGCGCCTCACTGCCGAGGAGACCCCGTCGCCCGAGCTTCTGGCCGCCCCGGACATCCTCCCCACGGGCCGGACCTGCGCCGTGCCCGAGCCGACGCCCGCCGAGGCTCGCGCCGTCCAGCAGGAGGTCGCGCGCTGGCTCGCCTCGCAGCCCGACGCGCCCTCGCTGCGCGGGGCCTCGATCCCGGTTGCCTTCCACGTCGTCTACCGCAAGAGCAACGGGGAGGGCAACGTCGCCACCTCGGCGCTCGACGCGCAGATCAACGTCCTCAACGCGGCCTACGGCGGGACGGGCTACTCGTTCTACCGCTACAGCGTGGACCGCTACGGCAGCAGCGGCTCGTGGTTCACCGCCACGAACGGCACGAGCGCCGAGCGCCAGATGAAGCAGAGCCTCGCCACGGACCCGAGGAACCTCCTGAACTTCTACACCAACAAGCCCAGCGGCGGCACGCTCGGGTGGGCCACGTTCCCGTGGATGTACGCCGAGAGCGACTACCGCCACGGCGTCGTCGTCAACTACGGCACGCTCCCCGGCGGCTACCTCTCGCCCTACAACCAGGGCGACACCGGGACCCACGAGGTCGGCCACTACCTCGGCCTCTACCACACCTTCCAGGGCGGCTGCTCCGAGAGCGGCGGCGACTACGTCAGCGACACGCCGGCCGAGGCCAGCCCGGCCTACGGCTGCCCCGTCGGGCGCAACTCCTGCTCGACGGGCGGCTCCGACCCGATCCGCAACTTCATGGACTACACCGACGACGCGTGCATGTTCGAGTTCACCGGCGGGCAGTCGAGCCGGATGAACACCTACACCTCGTACTACCGCCCCGGCCTGGGCTTCTTCCAGACCCCGCCGCCGAGCTTCGCCCGCGCCGAGCCGGCCGCCAAGTCCGAGGCCTACCCGAACCCGTTCGTGCAGTCCTCGACGATCCGGTTCACGCTCATGGCCGAGGCCGACGTGACGGTGCGGGTCTACGACGTGCTCGGCCGCGCCGTCGCCACGCTCGTGGACGGGCGGCTGGAGGCGGGGACGCAC
Source organism: Rhodothermales bacterium (assembly GCA_038232975.1). Lineage (GTDB taxonomy): Bacteria > Bacteroidota > Rhodothermia > Rhodothermales > JANQRZ01 > JANQRZ01. Next base: position 330 of record JBBSMV010000289.1, on the reverse strand, counting down.
GCGGCGGTCTTCGAGGCCGACGCGCTCCCGAGCGGGACCTACGCCTACCGTGTCGAGATCGGCGATGCGGTGACGACGGGCCGGATGCAGCTCGTCCGCTAGCGCGGGAGTCGAGCGGTTGTGCGCCTGCGGACCCCCCGCTTATCCGTCCATCGCTGCGCTCAGGGACGGAAAAGCTGTCCCCCTTGACGAGGGCAGGGTCGCTAAGTTCTGACACCTCCCTCAAAAGCACCGTCATTCCCGACCCCGATCGGGAATCCAGAGCGCCCAGCACGCCTTCTGGATTCCCGCCTTCGCGGGAATGACTACCATCTTTGCATCTGAGACGAT
>JBBSMV010000288.1:0-3635 GCA_038232975.1 Rhodothermales bacterium | reverse complement strand
GGCGGGCTTCGAGGTGGGCCACGCCCTCGGGCGCGGCGACAAGGCAGACGAAGCGCAGCCGCGTCGCCCCGCGCGCCTTGAGGTACGAGATCGCGGCGTCGGCGCTGCCGCCGGTAGCGAGCATCGGGTCCACGACGAAGACGATCCCGCCCCGCACCATCTCCGGGATGTTGGCGTAGTAATCTACCGGCTCGTGGGTCGCCTCGTCGCGGTACATCCCGACGTGCCCGACGCGCGCCTCGGGGATGAAGCGGACGAAGCCGTCCACGAGGCCCAGCCCCGCCCGCAGCACCGGCACGACCACCATCTCGTCCTGAAAGTAGTACCCCGTCGTGGTCTCCAGCGGCGTCTCGATGGGGCGCGCGACGAGCGGCAGGTCGCGCATCGCCTCGTAGGCGAGGATAGCGGCGGCGTCGCCGACCGTCCGGCGGACGCGGCCGTGCGGGGTTCGGCGGTCCCGGAGGATCGTCAGGTCGCGTTTTAGGAGCGGGTGGTCAACGACGGTGAGCACGGACAGTCAGCGAGAGCCGATGTAGCGGCCCACCGGGGGCCGCTGGACGTAGTGAAGTGGGGCGTGTTCAGGCTGCCCGAAAGGAAACCGCCTGCCGTTGTAAAGCAGTACGAGGCCGTCGAGCAGGGGCCGCTGCTCACGAATGTCGAGCGAGGGCTGCATCAGCATTGCCTCGATCATCAGCGAGGAGATCAGCCCGCCGGAGGAGCCTTGAAAGAACGCCCGCACCGCCACGCTGTCCGGGTCTGCCATGTTGACGACGGCGATGCGCACCGAGTCCGGCGGCGTCGGGAGCGTCACGACCTCGACGGTCTCGAACGATATCCCCGTCGGCTCTCCCCGCCACTCCCGGAAGTACCCGTCCGCCAGCCTCCGGCCGAGGCTGTCGAGCGCGGCCTCGACCGTCAGATTCGGCGAGAGGAGGTCCGGTTGTGGCTCGGCGATGAGATACCTCGCCGTCGAGTCCGGCGTGTAGGTGTAGAGCGTCCGCGCACCAAGCGTGTCGGCCGGCCCCACCGCAGAGGGTGCCGCCACGCCTACCGGGGACGCGCACGCCGCGAGGCCGAACGCCCACAGCACCACCCCGACGGTAGCGACTCCCGACTCCCGACGCTCGACGCTCGACATCCCTACACCTTCCTCCCCGACTTCTTCTCGGCCACGACGCGCTTGTGGACCTCGGCGTTCTCGAGCCACGGCTTCCGCTCGAAGTAGCTCTTGGTGAGCTTCACGACCACGCCCGAGAGCAGCACGAGCGCGATCAGGTTCGGGAACGTCACCAGGCCGAGGGCGATGTCGCCGATCACCCAGATCGTCGCCAGGCTCGCCACCGCCCCGACGAAGTGCATCAGCACGAAGACCGCCTTGTAGGGCAGGATGCCGCGCGAGCCGAAGAGGTAGTTGGCGCAGCGGTCGCCGTAGTAGCTCCACGAGATGCTCGTCGAGATGGCGAAGAGCAGCACCGAGACCAGGACGATGAGCTTGCCGAGGCCGCCGAGGCCGAGCTGCCCCATGCCGCGCTCGAAGGCGGCGCTCGTCAGCGGGGCCGCCGTCTCGACGGCGTCGCCGAAGAGGACTGTGTAGACGTTGCCCTCGGTGTCGACGGCCCGCCCCTCGCGCGGCAGGAGGCGGCCGGTGAACGGCGTCTCGCGCGCCTCGTCCACCCAGAACTGCTCGACCGCCGCGTCGTGCCACGCGAACGAGCGCGCGCCCTCGTCGTAGCGCGGCTGCCCGCCCTCGACGAAGATCTCGGCGTCCGGCTCGCCGCCGGCGAAGACGCCGCGCTCGTCGGGGGCGACGTAGGTGATGTCGCCCGAGCGCAGGTCGAGCGCCGTCGGGATCGGGGTGTTCCAGACGCCGGTCGTGATGATGACCAGGCCGGTCATCGAGCAGATCACGAGCGTGTCGATCAGCGGCTCGAGCAGCGCGACCACGCCCTCGCTCACCGGCTCGTCGGTCTTGGCGGCAGCGTGGGCAATCGGGGCCGACCCCTGCCCGGCCTCGTTCGAGAACAGCCCGCGCCTCACGCCCCACATCATGGTGAGCAGGAAGACCCCGGTGCCGGTGCCGGCGACGCCTGCCTGGGGGTTGAAGGCTTCGGTGAAGATCAGCGCGAACGCCGCCGGCACCTCGGCGATGTTGACGAGGAGGATGACGAGCGCGCCGGTGACGTAGATCAGCGCCATCGCGGGGGCGAGCACGCCGGTCACCTTCCCGATCCGCCCGATCCCGCCGATGATGACGACCCCGACGAGGGCGGCGGTGACGAGGCCCGTCATCCAGACCGGAATCCCGAACTCAGCGTTGACGATGTCGGCGACGGTGTTGGCCTGCACGGCGTTGCCCGTCAGGAAGCTCGTGACCATGAGCGCCCCGGCGAAGAACACGGCGAGCGGCTTCCAGCCTGGCCCCAGGCCCTTCTCGATGTAGTACATCGGCCCGCCGGAGACCGAGCCTTCCCACGCCTTCGACTCGCGGTCGGGGAACTCGACGACGCGGTAGTGCTGCGCCAGCGTGACCTCGGAGTACTTGACGGCCATGCCGAGCAGCGCCGTGACCCACATCCAGAAGAGCGCGCCCGGCCCGCCCCAGTGGATCGCAATGGCGACGCCGGCGATGTTGCCGATCCCGACGGTGGCCGAGAGCGCCGTCGTCAGCGCCTGGAAGTGCGGGACGTCGCCCGGCTCGTCGGGGTCGTCGTACTTGCCCGTGGTGACGGCGACGCCGTGGCCGAGCCGGCGGAGCTGGATGAAGCCGAGCCGGAGCGTGAGGAAGACGCCGGTCCCGAGCAGCGCCAGGACGATCAGCGACAACTCGCCCCCGATCTCCGGCCAGGACCAGACGAAGTATTCGAGGCGGCCGACGATGCTTTCAAAGGTTTCCATAGAGCGGGGCGGTGCGTGAGTGGGAAACAGCGTGCGCCGAATATAGCGCGCCTGTGGGAATGGCGGGAGCGCGGCATCTTGTGTAACATGATCCGGCGGACGCATTACATTGCGCCTGCCCAACACTCGGTTGCTGGCTATGCCGCTCTACATGGTGGTGACGTAATGCACGAGTCAGACCCATTCCCGAGGGCCGGCTGACGAGCGTCGGCCGCCTCCACGACGCGCTCGAAGAGGGGGCCGTGGACCGCCTCCGGCCCAAGCTGATGACCGTGTTCACCACGACGCTCGGCCTGCTGCCCATCATGTTCGGGACCGAGATCGGGACCGAGGTGATGCGGCGGATCGCGGCCCCGATGGTCGGCGGCCTCGTCACGAGCACCGTCCACACGCTCGTGATGATCCCCGCGCTCTACGCCGTCGTGCAGGGCGCGCGGCTGAAGCGGCAACTTCGCCCCACCCCACCCGGCGATGGGCACGACGCCGACCTCGCCTTCGAGCCGCTCGCGCCCGACGCCGCCACGCACGACTCCCACCGCTAACCTCCTCAACCCCTACGACCATGCGACCCTACCTTCCCGTCCTCCTCCTGACCCTGTCCCTCGCCGCCTGCGGCGGAGACTCCGCCGACCTCAACGAAGGCGCGACGCAGGGGACCCCGCCCACGCCAGAGCTCGCCGAACCCCGCCTCGTCGACGGCGTGCAGACGGTGGAGATCGAGGCGGGGGCGATGGGCTACG
>JBBSMV010000287.1:0-3655 GCA_038232975.1 Rhodothermales bacterium | reverse complement strand
CCGCAGCATGCGAAGGGCGACGAGGAGAGAGCTCTTCAGCATGGCTGTGCGGGTTGCGTAGGGGCGCCCGGCCGTGCGCCCGGTCTATTCGTAGCGAAGCGATTCGACGGGGTCGGCCGTCGCCGCGCGAAGGCGAACCGGGAGCGGGAGGACAGCCACGTAACGCTTAGTCTCAAGAGGCAGCGGCGAGAAACCGGAGCCAGAGGCAGAGGTAGAAAAGGAGCCTGTTTCTCCCTCACGCAGATACCGCCCATGGCCCTCAGTATCAAAAACCACGAAGCCGACCGGCTCGCGCGGGAGCTCGCCCGGACAACGGGCGAGAGCCTGACGGAAGCCGTCTTGACAGCAATCCGTGAGCGGCTCGTCCGCGAGACCGGGTGGAACCCGGATGCTGTCCGGGCCGAGATCGCCCGCATCCAAGCTGAGCTCGCGCAGGCCCCCCTCCTCGACGACCGCACGCCCGACGAGATCATCGGGTACGACGAGCACGGCCTCCCCACCTGACGCTCATGGTGATCGACACGTCGGCCCTCATCGCCATCTTGCAGCACGAGCCTGAGGCCGATGCGCTCTCCGAGGCAATCCTCGCGGCGTCGGCCCCGCGCATATCGGCAGCGACACTCGTTGAGGCCGGAATCGTGATGCAGGGGCGACACGGTGATGTCGGCAGTCGCAATCTCGACGTGCTCCTCTCCCAGACTCGCATCGAAGTTCTGCCCCTGACGGCCGCGCACGCAGCGCTCGCCCGCGAGGCGTTCCGGCGGTTCGGGAAGGGGCAGCACCCCGCCGGCCTCAACTACGGGGACTGTTTCGCCTACGCCCTCGCCGTCGCCCTCGGCGAGCCGCTGCTCTTCGTCGGGTCTGACTTCGGGCAGACCGACGTGGCCGTGGCGGAATATTGAGGCGGAGTGGCACATCACTCGTAGCGGAGGGATTGCACCGGGTCGGCCGTGGCGGCGCGGAGGGCGTGGACGCCGACGGCGACGAGCGCGACTGCGAGCGCGAGGAGACCCGCCAGGACGAACGGCCCGGCACCTAGCGCCGCCGGGTAGGCGAACCCATCGAGCCACCGCTGCATCAGAAGCCACGCCACCGGCACCGCGACGCCGAAGCTGACGAGCACGAGCACCACGAAGTCCTTCGACAAAAGCGCCACGAGGCTCGCCACGCTCGCGCCGAGGACCTTCCGCACGCCGACCTCCTTCGTCCGCTGCGCCGTCACGTAGGCCGCCAGCCCGAACAGCCCGAGGCACGCCACGAAGACCGCGAGGCCGGCGAACACGGCGAACGTCCGCGCCAGCCGCCGCTCGGCCTCGTACTGCGCGGCGAACGCCTCATCCAGGAACTCTGCCCGGAACGCATAGCCGGGGAAGAACCGCTCCCACACCGCTTCGGCGTGCGCGCGCACCGCCGCCGTCTGGGCCGGGTCGAACCGGAGCGCGAAGAGGCCGAGCGAGGCGGGGTTGATCCCGTACATCGCCGGGCGGATTGCCTCCTGCAGCCCGTGGTGGTGGTAGTCCTTGACGACGCCGACCACGACGCCCTCGGGCTTCGACGAGCCGGGCGATGGGAACCGCTTGCCGACGGCCTCCTGCGGCGTCCGCCCCGCCGCCCGTGCCGTCGCCTCGTTGATGAGCAGGGCCTCGTCGTCGTCCGTCTGAAGGGCGGCGTCGAAGTCGCGCCCGGCGACGAGCTCGAGGCCGAGCGTGCGCACGTAGTCGGCGTCCACCGGGAAGTATTCGACGACGAGGCTCTCGCCCTCAGGCCAGCCCTCGGGGAAGGCGATCTGCCCAGGCCACCCGTCCCCACCCGGCACCGCATACGTCGCCGACACGCTGCGGACTCCGGCGTGTGTGCCGAGCGCCTGCTTGAGGGCGTCGGTCTGGAGGGCGCGCTCCTGCCCCGGGCTCCGCCACGCGTTCACCACGAGCACCTGGTCGCCCGCGAACCCGAGGTCCTGCCGCTGCATGTGGCGAAGCTGCGCCAGCACCACGAGCGTGGCGACGACGAGCACGACCGACACGGCGAACTGAACCACGACGAGGCCGCGCCGCAGCGCCGTCCCCCGCCGCCCCGTCGAGAACGACCCCTTCAGCACCTCGGCCGGGCGGAACGACGCCAGCACGAGCGCGGGGTACAACCCGGCGAGCGCGCCCACGAGCGCCGTCGCCCCGAGCGCGCCGAGGACGAAGGGCGGGGCGGCCAGGTCCGCCAGGCTATAGGCTTTCCCGACGAGGCTGTTGAAGAGGCCCAGCGCCGCCGCCACGAGCACCGCCGCCACGACGAGCGCGAGCGCGGCGACGAGCACCGACTCGGCGAGGAACTGCCGCACGAGCAGGCCGCGCCCTGAGCCGACTGTCTTCCGCACCCCGACCTCTTTGGCCCGCTCCCCGGCGCGCGCCGTCGCCAGGTTGACGAAGTTGATCGCCGCCAGCAGCAGGATGAACGCGCCGATGGCAGCGAGGAGGCGGAGGCGGCCGGCGTCGCCCTGCGGCCCGAGGTCGTTGCCGTAGCCCGCGGCGTGGAGGTAGACGTCCTCGGCGGGTTGGAGGCCGAGATGGTACGTCGAGCCCCACTCGCGGAGCTGCTCGCCGGCCTGCTCGGCCGGGAGGTCGCGGACCTTTCGGGCGACGGCCTCGGCGTTGGCACCGCGACGGAGGCGGAGGTAGGTGACGACATTGACGTCGAGCCACCCGCCGTCCATCCGGCCGTCGAAGACCTCTGGTCCCCACAGCGCCTGCAGCGTCCCGAACGAGGCGAGCAGGTCGAACGCCACGTGCAGCTTCGGCGACGAGCGCGCCACGACGCCGGTCACCGTGAAGCCGAGCGAGTCGTTGAGTACGAGCGTCCGGCCGAGCGCGCGCGCCTCGCCGTAGAGTCGGCGCGCGAGCGAGTCCGAGAGCACGACCGAGAACGGCGAGGCGAGGGCGGTGGCCGGGTCGCCTTCGGCGAGCGCGACGGGGAAGGTCTCGAAGAAGTCGGCCTCGGCCCAGACGATGTCTTCGTAGAGGTGCTCCCCCGCGTGCGTGATGGGGAGGTCCGGGACCGCGCGGAGATAGACGGCGGCCTCGACCTCCGGGACCGTCTCCTCGACGATCCGGCCGTAGGGCCACCCGACGGCCCCATAGTGCTGCGCCTCGGCGTCGCCCGACTGCTGGATGTTGCTGACGAGGCGGTAGACGCCACGTCCCTCGAAGGCACGGTCGTAGCCCAGCTCGTCAGCGACGAAGCGCGCGATCAGCAGGCAGCACGCGAAGCCGACGGCGAGGCCGACTACGCTGAGCGCGGCGAAGCCGGGCCGGCGGCGGAGCGTGCGGAGGGCGATGAGGAGGTGGTGCTTCAGCATATCGGTGGAGGCGGCGTGGGGGCGACACATGCGTCGCCCCTACTCGTTGGTCTGGTGCGGGAGGGCGTACTCCTTCTCCATGAAGTGCTCGCTCACCACCTGCCCGTCGAAGAGGTTGACCACGCGGTGCGCGAACTCGGCGTCGGCCGGCGAGTGGGTCACCATCACGATCGTCGCCCCGGCGTCGTTCATCTCGGAGAGGAGCTTCATCACCTCGTCGCCGTTCTTCGAGTCGAGGTTGCCCGTCGGCTCGTCAGCCAGAATCAATTGGGGGCTGGCGACGACGGCGCGGGAGATCGCGACGCGCTG
>JBBSMV010000286.1:0-3662 GCA_038232975.1 Rhodothermales bacterium | reverse complement strand
GACCGCGAGCTGGCCGACAAGCGCATCTTCCCGGCGATCAACCTGCGCAAGAGCGGGACCCGGAACGAGGAGCGGCTCCTCGGCGAGATGACGAAGTACCACCACATGCTGATGCGCGCGCTTAACTCCCGGCACCCCGTCGAGGCGATGCAGGCGCTGATCCGCCACATCCAGCAAAGCCCCGACAACATCCACCTGCTCAACGAGCTGATCCCGACCGAGATATAGGGGTTCGGGTACTCAGACCCTACGCGAAACGCATGGCGGCGTCGGTGCAGACCGACGTCGCCGTTTTTCGTGACGGGCCGCGCCGACACCCGCCGTATGTTCGCCGGAACTCTGACCCCGATCTCGATGCGTCTTCTCGTCCTCCTCGCCGTCCTTCTCGCTGCGGCCCCGGCCTCGGCGCAGCCGACCGCCTCGGACCCGACCTCCTCCGGCGGCGTGCTCATCCCCGAGCAGGCCGCGTTCGACGTACACTTCTACGACCTCAACCTGGAAGTCCTGCCCGAGGAGAGAGCGCTCGGCGCGATGCTCACGATGCACGCCGAGGTCACGATCCCCACGAGCCACATCGTGCTCGATCTCGATACGACGTTTGCCGTCAGGCGAATCGTGGAGGCTGAAGCAGAGACGGCCTTGCCGTTCGAGCGGCTCGGCGGGCGGCTCTGGATCGACCTGGGGCGGACGCGGCAGCCGGGGGAAGCGCTAGAAATAAGCGTCTTCTACAACGGGCAGCCGCGCGTCGCGCCGAACCCGCCGTGGGAGGGCGGCTTCACTTGGGTGGACCGGGGCGACGGGACGTGGTGGGTTGGCGTCTCGTGCCAGGGCGAGGGGGCCGACCTGTGGTGGCCGGTCAAGGACCACCCCTCCGATGAACCCGACTCGCTCCGCCTCCGGGCAACGGTGCCCGCCGGCCACACGGCCGTTAGCGCCGGCCGCCTGCGCGGCACGCGGGACAACCCCGACGGCACCCGCACCTTCGAGTGGTTCGTCTCGACGCCGATCAACAACTACGGCCTCTCGCTCTACGTCGCCCCCTACGAAGCCGTCACGATGCCCTACACGAGCACGGCAGGCGACCCGCTGCCGATCACGTTCTACGCGCTCCCCGAGGACCGGGCGAAGGCCGAGAAGCTGCTGCCCCAGATCGCCGAGCACGTCCGGTTCATGGAAGAGACGTTCGGCCCGTACCCGTTCCGCGCCGACAAGTACGCCGTCGCGCAGGCACCCTACCTCGGCATGGAGCACCAGACGGCGATTGCCTACGGCGACACGTTCACCGACAACGCCTTCGGGTTCGACTGGCTGCACCTCCACGAGCTGGCGCACGAGTGGTGGGGCAACCTCGTCACCGTCCCGGACTGGAGCCACCTCTGGGTCCACGAGGGCACGGCGATGTACGTCGAGGCGCTCTACGCCGAGCGCCTCGGCGGGCCGGACGCCTCCCGGCGCTACCTCCTCTCGAAGCGCGGGCGCATCCTGAACCAGCAGCCCGTCGTGCCGGGCGAGACGCGCGACACGCAGGCGGCGTACTTCGGGCGGCTCGGCACCACCGGCGCGACCGACGCCGACATCTACTTCAAGGGCATGTGGTTCCTCCACACCCTCCGCTGGGCCGTGAACGACGACGCGGCCTTCTTCCGCGCCCTCCGCCGGATGACGTATCCCGAGCCGGCGATGGAGCAGATCACCGACGGCCGCCAGTGCCGCTTCGCCACGACCGAGGACTTCCAGCGGTCCTTCGAGCGCGAGACGGGCCAGGACCTCGGCGACCTCTTCCGGCTCTACCTCTATCAACCCGACATCCCGCGTCTCGTCACGGAGCAGCGGGAAGATCGGCTGCTCCTCCGCTGGGAGACGCCCGAGGGGTACCCGCTCGCGCTGCCCGTCGAAGTCAGCGTGGACGGCACGGTGCAGCGCGTCCCGATGCCCGGCGGCCGGGGCGAGGTCGCGGTTCCGATGGGGACCGTGGTCGTCGTGGACCCGGACGACTGGCTGCTGAAGGCGGAGTAGCCCAGCTACGGCGCGTTCCCTGCAGCGTGCTTCTTCGTGGCGTAGAGGTAGTACGAGTAGCCGAGCGGGACCAGCACCATCACGGCGATCCCGACGACGAAGGCGCGAGTGAACAGGTCCGCGTCCAGCACCGGCAAGAGCATCAGCAGCAGGCCCGACGCGGCGACCCACAGCCGCCCGCCCAGCCGGTGGGTTCTGCGCCACACCTCCGGGTCTTCCAGCGTCCACGGCGTGCGGATGCCGATGAAGTAGTTGGGCTGCACCGCCGCTAGATAGTTCCCCAGCACCAGCAGCACCAGCAGCGTGATGAGGGGGACGAGCCGCGTCATGTTCAGGACCGGCGTGCCGGCCGCTGCGCTCATAGTGACGAAGAAGAACGCCGTGAAGAAGAGCGCCGTGAAGAACCGGAAGGCCGGCAGCGGCTTCCGGTCGGCGGCGAGCTTGCGCTTGGGGTCGATCGTCGGGATCAGCCAGTAGAGCAGGTACAGGCCGACGCTGAGGCACGGCAGGAAGAGCAGGCCGAACGCCCTGCCGGCATAGCTGTCCGGTTCGCCCTGGAGGTCCCAGTGGATGGGTACCTCGTTCGGGAGCCGGCCCCAAAGGAGGGGCGCTGCGACGAAAGGGATGAGCAGCACCAGCAGCGTGGGCGCTTCTTTCTTGAGGAGCTCAGTCGTGGTCATGGTCGGGGGCGTCGGGATGGGAGGGCGGATCGGCCTCTACCAGAGCCATCATCCACTGCACGGCGTCCTCGAGCACGGTCGTGTGGAGCGTGTAGTGGAGGTAGCGCCCGTTGCGCGTCGCCGCCACGAGGCCGGCCCGCTTCAGGGTCTCGAGGTGGTGCGAGATGCTGGGCCACGTCACGTCGAAGGCGTCGGCGATCTCGCCCGCCGTCCGGTCCCCGTCCTTGAGCAGGTCCAGGATGGCGCGCCGGGTCGGGTCGTTGAGGGCTTTAAAGAGGAGCTTCATTTAGACATTTAACTAAAAGTCTAAATGTACGAGGACGAAACGCTCTGGTTGCAAGGGGCCAAGAAAAAAAAGGCGCGTGGGCGGACGGATAAACGCCCTGGCGTAGGCGGGGTGCAGGTCGTAAACTCCCAACCCTTCGTGCGTCCTCCAACCCTTCGATCATGTCGTCCTTCTTTCGCCTCCTCCTGCCCGGTCTCGTCCTCGCCCTCCTCGGCCTCGCGCTCGTGCTCACCCGGCCGGAAGCCGAGCCGACCAGCCCTGCCGTACAGCCGGTTTCGGGGGCCTACGAGGCGCTCGTGATGTGGACGGCGCAGCGGGCCTACCCCGGCGCGAACATTCCCTCCCGAGGCATCGCCGAAGCTATTGCCGCGCGCCGCGCGATGGAGGCGGCCTCGCGCAGCGGCGGCGAGGACCCGTGGGAGGCGATTGGGCCGCGGAACGTCGGCGGGCGGACGCTCGCCATCGTGCTCAACCCTGAGCGGCCGGAGACGGTCTGGGTCGGCTCGGCCGGCGGCGGGCTGTGGCGCTCCTACAGCGCCGGGCTGGGCGACTCGTGGGAGCGCGTCTCGACGGGGTTCGGGGTGACGGCGGCCTCGGCGGTGGCCCTCGCGCCGGGCGATACGAGCACCGTCTACCTCGGCACCGGCGAGGTCTACCGCTACAGCGAGTCCTTCGGCGGG
>JBBSMV010000285.1:0-3671 GCA_038232975.1 Rhodothermales bacterium | reverse complement strand
CGTGCAGAATCCGGTACGTCTTGAGGTGCCGCCACCCGTCCACCGCGTCGCCGTACCAGCGGCGGAGGTGCGCCCGCACCCCGGCCTCGACCTCGGCGTCCGTCCGCGCCGGGTTCCCGACGACCGAGACCGAGACGAGCGACGTGCCCGAGGGCGCGTAGTGCGGCGAGACGTTGCTCATCACGGCGGGATTGTTGACCGGCCCGCCGCCCCTCGGGCCTCGGCCCTCCAGGACTCGTCCCTCGCCGTCGAGCACGAGGACCGGGTCGGCGGTCGGGGCCTCGTCGGCGGCGTAGTAGAGGCAGACGACCGAGCGCGAGGCGGGCGGGTCGAAGCCGTCGAGGAGGTAGGCCAGCTCCGGCCCGTCGGTGGCGACGACGACGGCCGGGGCCTCCACGTTGCTGCCTGTTTCGAGGGTGACCGCGCCGGGCCGGGCGCGCTGCACGCGCGTGTTGAGCTGCACCGCGTGGGGGTCCAGCCCGGCCGCGAGCTGCTCGGGGATCTGCTGCATCCCGAGCGCGGGCACCGCCGTCCCGCCCTCGGCGAACATGCGGAAGTAGAACTCGAACGCCCGGCTCGATGTCTCTAGCTCGGGGTCGAGCAGGACACCGCCGAGGAACGGCTCGAAGAAGCGCCGGAGCATGACCTCGGAGAACCCGTAGCGCTCGGCGAGGGCGGCGCGCGTCGTGACCTCGGGCCGCGCCCACAGATCGTCGAGCGAGGGCGTGCAGACGGCCTGCCGAAGCTTCAGGACGCGGAGCTTGTCGGCGAGCGTGCCGACGGGCGAGAAGGCCGTCCGGGGCGCGGCGAGCGGCTCGCGGAGCGGGTCGGCCACGCGATGGAAGGCCCCGCCCGCGCGGACGATCGCGCCGTCGTAGAACGCCCGGAGGTCGAGCGCGTCGTAGTCGAGCGCGCGCCGCGCCTCGGGGTAGGCCGTCAGCAGGACCTGGAAGCCGCGGTCGAGGAGGAAGCCGTCGAGCGCGTCGGTGCGGACGCGCCCGCCGACGCCGTCGGAGGCCTCGATGACTTTGTACGAGACCCCGTGGCGGTGTAGCTCGCGCGCGCAGCCCAGCCCGGCCAGCCCCGCGCCGACGATCAGGACATCATACGTCGGCATCGGAATCGGCGGGAGGAAGGGGGAAGCCGTAGGAACACGGCGTGCCGTGTCCACCGGACTGGTTACCGAGGCAAGGTAACGGTGACGCCCTCGCGCAGCGCCCCGGCCGCCATGCCGTCGGAGGCCGTGAACGTGACCGTGTACGCCTCGCGCGCGCCCAGCGGCGGATCGCCGACGGTGGCCCCTGCCCGCGCCCGCTCGCGCACGGCCTCGACCTCGGCGCAGAGTGTCCCCGTCGCCCGGACGACGTTGTACGGCCCGCGCTGCGCCAGCGGCAGCGATTCGTCCCGAAGGTCGGGGTCGGCTCTCCGCTCCAGCCGCAGCCCGACGGTGTAGGTCCCGGCCGTGTCCGTCTCGGCGACGGTGACCGTCCCGAAGCGGTCCGACGGGTCGGCGGCCGAGGGGAGGAGCGTGTAGGCGAGCCGCAGCCCGTCGGCGTCCGGGGCGACGGCGAGGGCGCTGAGGCCGAGCTGTTGCAGCCCCGTCTCGCGCGCCGCCGCCGAGCCGAGCAGCTCGAACGGCGTCGCCGGATAGGTCCCGTTCGAGGCGTGGTAGAGCAGCGCCGTCGCCGCGAGCAGGCCGGGCGCTTCGAGTTGGTCGTCGAGGGCCACGGCGGCCTCGTCGAGGTCGCGCCGGGCGGTGTCGTCGAGGCCGGCGCAGCCGGCGGCAACGAGCGCGAGGAAGAGGGCGAAAAGCGAAAGACGATTCATGCCGAAGGAGGTAGGAGCGGTCGGGTATCGAGGCAAAACGTAGCGGCGAGCGCCCTTACGTTTTACGCTTCACGTTTTACCCAACACGTGGCGGAGGGCCGGTTCGAGGGCGGGATACGCGAAGGCGAAGCCGGAGTTCACGAGCGCGGCCGGAACCATGCGGATGCTGTGGAGGGCCATCTCGTCGCCTGCCTCGCCCGCCACGGCGCGTGCCACGGCCGCCGGGACGTGCACGAAGGTCGGGCGGCGGAGCACCGCGCCGAGCGTGTCGGTGAAGACGCGCTGCCTCACCGGCTCGGGGGCGCTGAGGTTCACCGGCCCGCGGAGGTCTCCGGCCAGGAGGTGCAGCACGGCGTAGAGCACGTCGTCGAGCGCGACCCACGGGAGGTACTGCCCGCCGCCGCCGACGGTCCCGCCGAGGCCGAGCCGGAACGCAGGCAGCATCGTTCCCAGAAGCCCACCGCGCGGCGTCAGCACGAGGCCGATGCGGAGGTTCACGACGCGGATGCCCGCCTCGGCTGCGGGCGCGGTCGCCGCCTCCCACCCCCGGCAGACCTCGGCGAGGAAGCCGTCCCCGGACGCGTCGGCCTCGGTGAGGCGAGTGTCGCCCCGGCCGCCGTAGAACCCGCTCGCCGAGGCGGAGATCAGCGTGCGCGTCGGCGCGTCGAGCCGGGCGAGCGTGTCGGCGAGCAGCCGGGTGCCGCGCGTCCGGCTCTCTAGGATGCGTCGCTTCTTGCCCTCGCTCCAGCGCAGCCCGAAGACGTTCTCCCCCGCGAGATGCACCACGGCATCGGCCCCGTCGAGCGCCGCCGCGTCCATCTCGCCGGTCGCGGGATTCCAGTAGGCCGCCCGCTCATCCTTCCGGCCGGCATAGCGCGCCACGTCTTCGCGCGAGCGGACGAGCCGGACGACGCGGTGCCCACCCGTCGTCAGAAACGCGACGAGCACCTCGCCGATCAGCCCCGTCGAGCCGGTGACGGCGACCGTCATCGGCGCGAGGCCGGCGGCGGCGTGGCGGGCGAGGTCTTCCCGCGTCACCCGGTGTCGGTAGGCGAAGAGCCGCGCGATCTCGCGCCGGGCGACCCTACCCGCGAGGCGCTCCGACAGCGGCGCGAGCGGGAGGCGGTACTCGATGTGGTCCTCTAGAGTGGAAGCTGCCGGACCGTTGGGGAGCATCCGGTGGGCGTGCGTCCACGCCGCAAACGGCCCCCGCACCTGCCGGTCGCAGAACTGCCGGCCCTCTGCGAACCCGAAGTGCTCAGCGACCCAGCGGAGCGCGAGCGGCCCCGGCCCGAGCCGGATCACGGCGCGCTGCCCGTCGCGGATGCCCTCGAACGTTTCCAGGCGCACCGACTGCCACGGCGGGCTCAGCCGCTCGAACGCGCCCCGCCCGTCGTGCCACGCGAAGAGCCGCTCGGCGGGCACGTCAACGGCGAGGCGGCGGGTGAAGGCGGGCATCGGCGGTCGGGAGAGGAGGGAGGATTTTTTTTGGCGTGGGGGGAATGGAGAGAATGGGAGGGGTCTCAGGTTCGAGAGTGGTACGCAAAAAACGAAGGTTGGCTTCTTCCGCTCTTCCGCGAGGATACAGGTAGACGGGAGCGGGCATGAACGAGGAGAGGAGAAATTAAAAGGCCCGGAGCCCCGTGGGAGCACTCCGGGCCGAAAGACGAGAGCGAACGGCTCCGCCTCCTAGGGGCAAGGCCCTAGTGCTGTGGCTGTCAAGTCATAGCACTACCCGTTCTAGCTGTTCGCCCGGTTAGAGCAAGACAGTGGCCGGTGGCTGACCACCGCCCCAGGGGACCGAGCGAAACGTGTCGGTTACGCCTCCTCGCTCAGCAGGCGTT
>JBBSMV010000284.1:0-3672 GCA_038232975.1 Rhodothermales bacterium | reverse complement strand
GGAATGCTACCATGACCGTAGCGAGCGCGGGAGGCAACGACATCGGAGACCTGTTTGGCGATAGATCTCACGAAGTACGAGGCCTCCCGCCTCGCGTTCAAAAGGGCCAAAGTCCAGCTGAGACGATGAGAACTTAGCAGCCCTGCCTCCAACGAGGGGGGACAGCTTCCGTTGCCTTGAGCACTTCGGCTGCGCTCAACACAGGCTCCGCGATGGCAACGGAAGCGGGGGTCCGCTTATGAGCAAGCGACTGCCGCTCTACCGCACCACGGTCACGCGGCGGCTCGCACTGAAGCCCTCGCCCTGCGCGCGGACGACGTACACCCCCGAGGGCAACGCCGTCGCGTCGAGTGTGAGCGCGTGCTCCCCGCCCGAGAGTGGCCCGGCGTGGAGCACGGCCACCCGGCGGCCGAGCACGTCGAAGAGCGCCACCTCCACCCGCTGTGCCTGAGGCAGCGAGAGCGTCACCGTGGCGGTGCCCCGGAACGGGTTCGGGTGCGCCGCCGAGAGCGCGGCACGCTCTGGCGTCGCCGCCTCGTCCTCCGAGGCCACCGGCGGGGGAAACGCTGCGGCCGGCTCCACCGCCACCACCCCGGCGTGCCCGCTCCCGCGCAGGCTGTTGCGGAAGAACCCACCGAAGAACAGCGCCTCGTGCCGCTCCGAGAGCAGCACCGTGCCCCCGGCCACCGCCGGCTCCCACGCCAGCGGCTCTGCTGTCTCAGCGTCGAGCGCGTAGCCGTTGCTCGTGTAGACCACACCGCCGCCCTCGGCCGTCTGCTGCGCCGCCAGCGCCAGCGCGCCGAGCCGCACCGACACGAACGGGTCGGGGTCCCACGGCAGCAGCGCCGCCGTCTCGGGGTCCACCGCCAGCAGGTCCGTCCCGCGCCTCTGCCCCTGCACCTCGAAGAGCTGGTCGCCGCCGAGGTAGAGCGCCGGCTCCTCCGGTCCCTCCCCGTCGCGGTCGAGCCACGCGACGCCGCCGCCGATGGAGCCGCCAGGGCCGGGGTCCGTCACCCCGACGTCCCAGTCGAAGACGTCCCCCGTCCGGGGGTCGAGCGCAGCGAAGGCGGCGCGCGGTTGCCCGAGCGGCAGCTCCTCGAGGCCGCCGGAGAGGTAGAGCGTGCCGCCGCCGCCGCCGGGGCCGCCGGGGCCGTCGAGCAGCAGGACGTTGGTGTCGCGCCCGATGATGCCGGCCCCGAGGGTCAGCCACACCTCCGCCTCCGTCTGGCGGTCGAAGGCGACGCAGCCGGCCCCGCAGTAGTAGAGGGCGCGCTCGGTGACGGCGAAGGCGGAGTTGTTGCCGAGCACGCGGGGAGTGCCGCCTGCGGAGCCGCCTGCCGCGTGCCGCTCCTCTAGCGGAGGGCCGGAAGGTGGGAGGCCAGCGGTCCGGGTGGCGGGCGGCTCCGCCGGGGGAGAAGCACCGGGCAGCGCCAAGCGCTGACGGAGGAGGGGCGGGGCTGCCGTAGCCTCTGGCCGGCCGAAGGTGCGGATGCCCCAGGTCGGCACGTCGAGGACGCCGAGGAGGAAGAAGGTGCTGAGGTAGAGTGTGCGGCCGTCGGGGGAGGCGGCGAGGTCGAGGACGGAGCCGACGAGCTCGTCGTCGAAGGGCGGGAGGGCGCGGCCGGTGGTGAGGTCGAGCGCGGCGAGGAACGAGCGGCGCACGCCGCCGACGGAGACGGCGGTGCCGCCCGCGAAGAGGCGGCCCTCGGGTCCGGGTTCGACGGCAACGGTGCCGAGGTAGTCCGAGCCGATGAAGCCGGGGGCGGCGAGGACCTCGTAGCCGGTGGCCTGCCCGGTGGCCGGGTCCACGCCGACGACGACGGGGAAGCGGTCGGACCCGAAGCGGCGGTCACAGGCGAGGTAGAAGGTGCCCTCGTCCGAGGGGCCGCCGACCGGGTCGAGGGCGAGGGCGCGGCCAGAGCTCAGCCCGGCGGCTACGAAGAGGGGCTCAACGGCCCCCGTCTCCCGGCTGATCCGTGCCAGCGGAGCGCCACTGTAGCTCCCGGCCCCGTAAACGAACGAACCCGACACGAGGAGGTCGAAGGAGTAGAGGCTGTTCGGGCCGGGTTCGACGGGTGCCCACAGCGTCGGTTCGCCCCCTGCTCCCGTTACCGGGTCGGCCAGCGTCACTTCGGCGATCCCGTCGCGCGCCTGCCCCCGGACGAAGTCGAAGAATCCGCTGAGGTAGAGCGTCGAGCCAGCAGCGAGAGCATAGGGGAAAGCGAAGAAGTTCGGATTCTCGTCGGTGAGGTCGGCCCGCCAGGGGAGCACCGTGCCGGTCGCGGCGTCGAGCGCAACGATGCCGGACCGAGGCTGCCCGGAGACCTCCGTGAAGATCCCACCGACGTAGAGTGCGCTGCCCTGGACTAGGATGGTCCAAACCGACGGGACGTAAGCTGGCTCTGACGGGTAGGCGAATGTCGCCTGGAGCGGGAGCACTGCACCCGTGTTCGCATCGAGGGCCGCGAGGTTCTGGCGCGGTGCCCCGGCTACGGTGTCGAACTCGCCGCCGACGTAGAGCACGCCGCCTTCGAGGACGAGGCTGCTGACGGAGCCGCTCGGAAAGGGGTCCGCGTCCACAACCGGGTCCGGCCGGAAGCCGGGGTCGAGCGTGCCGTCGGCGAGCACATGGGCGAGGTTGTACTGCTGCTCGCCGCTGACGAAGCGGAAGGTGCCGCCGACGTAGTGTCCGCCCTCGCCGTCGAGGACGACCGCTCGGATACCCTGGGAGTTAAAATCCACCGCGTCGAAGCGGAGAGAGGACAGGTCGGGTTCGCCCGTCGTCTTACCGAGCACGGCGAGGTTTCCCGTCGGCGGGCCGACGTACTCGAAGTCGCCGCCGAGGTAGAGCGTATCCCCTACCACATCCATGCTGCGGACGGTGTTGTCGGCCACCCACAAGTTTGGGATAGCATCGAGGGGGGCTGTCTGAGCGAGCGTGGCGGAGGAGGCGAACGAGCAGACGGCGAACAGCAGGCTCGGGAGGAGGTGGAGGGAGGGGCGCATGGTTCGAGAGCGGTGGCTTGAAGAGGACTTCAGGAGAGAGGGGAGCTAAACGGGAGGGGCGACGCTCACCCACGCGAGCGCCGCCCCCCGAGTCGCAGGAGCCGTAGCTCAGACCCGCGTGATCTCGCCCGTTCTGTCGATGCGGACCTTGATCCCGCTGAAGAGCGTCAGCTCGAAGAAGTGGTCGGCGTTGTTGAACGACCGGGCCTGCTCCTGAAGTATGCCGAGGCCAACGTACTCCCCGAGCAGCGCCGACTCCGTGTAGTCGAGGCGATAGTGAACGCCTGCAAAGCTCCGCATCAGCGACACGTTCGCCGCCAGCTTGTTCAGCTCCTCGCCCAGCTTGAGCTTGATGTTTGGGTCCGAGAAGGGGATGAGCGCTGTCCCGTCGTCGTTCGGGACGAGCGCTGGATCATCGGGGCCGGTGATCTCGAAGTCCTCGTTCCAGATGCCCTTGAGCACCGTCACCTCGGCGGCGATCTGCGTCGCGTGCCCCGCCGGGTAGCTCGGGTGCGTCGGGCTCCCCTCCGGGAACTGCTGCGGCAGCAGGAATGAGTCCTCCGTCGGACGCCCGTTCTGCTGGTTCTTCTCCAGGTTGTGCTGCCGGACCAGCTCCATGAGCTCCTCGCCCGGCATGGTATCACTCGGCTCACTCGAACTGTTGAG
>JBBSMV010000283.1:0-3735 GCA_038232975.1 Rhodothermales bacterium | reverse complement strand
CGGTGCGGGCGAGGCCCACGCCGAGGCCGGTCTCCACGGCGAGGCCGGCGGCGAGGACGCCCACGGCGTCGCCGAGTTCGGCGCGGGCGAGCCGCTCGCCGACGGCCTGACCGTCACGCAGGCGCTCCTCGACCCGCACGAGTACCTCCACGCCGGCCTCGCCCGCACCGACGGCGGCGACGTGCTGGTGGACTTCTCGCTCACCCGGCACCTCGTCTTCGCGCTCCTGGCGGGCCTCATCCTGTGCCTCCTCTTCATCCCGGCGGCCAACCGCTACAAGCGCGGCATCGGCCGGACCGAGGCCCCGCGCGGGGTCCAGCAAAACATGCTCGAGACCCTCGTGCTCTACATCCGCGACGAGATCGCCCGGCCCAACCTCGGCGACAAGGCCGACCGCTTCCTGCCGTACCTGCTGACGGTCTTCTTCTTCATCCTCGTCTGCAACCTCCTCGGCCTCGTCCCGTTCGGGGCCACGCCGACCTCGAACATCTCGATCACGGCGCTGCTGGCCCTCTTCACGTTCGTGGTGACGCAGTTCGCCGGCACGAAGGACTACTGGATGCACGTCTTCAATCCGCCGGGCATCCCGTGGTTCGTCAAGCCGATCATGATCCCGATCGAGATCATGGGGCTGTTCATCAAGCCGTTCGCCCTCGCCATCCGGCTCTTCGCCAACATGCTGGCCGGGCACCTCGTGATCCTGAACCTGATCGGGCTGATCTTCGCCATCCGCCTGCTCTTCGGCGACGCCGCCGGGTGGGGCGTCTCGGCCCCGAGCCTGTTCCTGACGCTCTTCATCTACGCGCTCGAGCTGCTGGTGGCCTTCATCCAGGCCTACGTCTTCACGGTGCTGAGCGCCCTCTTCATCGGCATGGCGACGGCCGAGCACGAGCACCACGGCCACGAGCACGAGCCCGGCAGCGCGCACGACATCGCCGTGGCTGCCTCGGCCCCGCTCGTCCACGGCAACGGCTACCCGCTCGACGAGCGGACCGTCGGCACCGAGGCTGTGCTCTGATCCCCTCTTCTCGTCGGCTCCTCCGGCCGTTCGAGCTCACTCAACCACCCAGCGGGCCGCGTGCTCGTCACCCTACCCCCACACCCCACTCACCCAACACGAGTCTCTACCATGGACGCTGTATCTCTCGCATGGCTTGGTGCCGGCCTCGGTGCCGGCCTCGCTACCATCGGTGCCGGCATGGGCATCGGCCGTCTCGCCGCCAGCGCGCTCGAAGGCGCGGCCCGTCAGCCCGAGGCGAGCGGCGATCTCCGGACCACGATGATCATCGCCGCTGCCCTGATCGAGGGCGTGGCGTTCTTCGGCCTGGTGATCTGTATCCTCCTCTCGTTCAAGGTGGCCTGAGCGCCCCGGCCGAGCGTACCCGCGCGGAACGGGGCGGCCGGCTCGGGTCGGCCGCCCCGCCTTTCGCCTTCGCCGCCCCTGGCAGCACCGACTTCGCAGCACCGACCATGACCCTGTTTCTCGCCGCGGACCTGCTCGCGCCCAACCTCGGGCTGATCTTCTGGGTCGGGCTCGCGTTCCTGCTGCTGCTCTTCGTCCTGAGCAAGTACGCCTGGGGGCCGATCACCTCGGCGCTCACCGAGCGCGAGCAGACGATCGAGACCTCGCTGACGCGCGCCGAGCGCGCCCTCGCCGAGGCCAAGCAGCTCGCCGCCGACAACGAGCGCGCCCGGCGCGAGGCTGAGGTCGAGGCGCAGCGCATCATGCGCGAGGCGCGCGAAGCCGCCGAGGCGTCGCGCGCCGAGCAGGTGGACAGGACCCGCGACCAGATCCGCACGATGCAGGCCCAGGCCCAGGCCGAGATCGAGCGCGAGAAGCAGCAGGCCCTCGCCGAGCTCCGCACTGAGGTCGCCGACCTCGCCATCCAGGCCGCCGAGAAAATCCTCCACGAGAGCCTCGACGCCCCGCGCCAGAAGCGCCTCGTCGAGGACTGCATCGCCGACCTTCCGAAGAACTGAGCCGTGATTCGTGATTCGTGAACGCAGAGAGATAGCGACGAGCTGAACCTTTGACCTCACGAATCACGAATCACGAATCACGAACCCCATGAGCGACGCCATCGTGGCCCGGCGCTACGCCCAGGCCCTCTACCAGGAGGGCGAGGCCGCCGGCAAGGCCGAGGTTATTGACGAGGGGATGGTGAGCCTCCACGAGAGCCTCGACGCCTCGCGCGAGCTCGACCAGTTCTTCCGCAGCCCCATCATCGCGCGCGAGAAGAAAGAGGCCGTCATCGGGAAGCTCTTCGACGGCAAGGTGGACCCGCTCATCGTCCGCCTGATGCGGCTGCTCGTCGAGAAAGGCCGCGAGGACATCCTCCCGGCCGTCGTCCGCGCCTACGCCGACCTCCGCGACGAGCGCCTCGGCCAGGTCGAGGCCTCGGTCAAGACCGCGATGCCGATGGAGTACGACGAGACCGAGACGCTCCGCAAAGCCCTGGAGCAACGGACCGGCAAGAGCGTCCGCCTCCGCATCGAGGTCGAGCCGGCGCTGATCGGCGGCGTGGTCGTCCGCATCGGCGACCGGGTCTTCGACGGCAGCGTCCGCCACCAGCTCACCACGCTCCGCGAGCAGCTCGCCGAGCGCGCCTACCTGAGTAATTGATTCGTGAAACGGGATTCGTGAGGGTGCCTGCCTAAAACGGCGGAGGCTGCGTCACGAATCACGTTTCACGAATCACGCAGTGAAACCGTAACCGACAGCACCGCGCTCGCCCCGGCGACGCCCCCACCAAACCAGCACCCCATGGCAACGGCAATCCGCCCCGACGAAGTCACCGCCGTGCTCCGCGCCGAGCTCGGCGGCTTCTCCACCGAGACCGACGTCTACGAGGTCGGCACCGTGCTCCAGGTCGGCGACGGCATCGCCCGGCTCTACGGGCTCTCCAACGTCCAGGCCGGCGAGCTGATCGAGTTCCCCTCGTCCGGCGTCACCGGCATGGTGCTCAACCTCGAGGAGGACAACGTCGGGGCCGTGCTCTTCGGCGAGGTCGACGAGGTCAGGGAGGGCGACGAGGCCCGGCGCACTGGGCGCATCGCCTCGATCCAGGTCTCCGAGGAGATGCTCGGCCGCGTGATCGACCCGCTCGGCAACCCGATTGACGGCAAAGGGCCGATCGGCGGTGAGAAGCTCGAGATGCCGCTCGAGCGCAAGGCCCCCGGCGTGATCTACCGCGAGCCGGTGACCGAGCCGCTCCAGACCGGCATCAAGCCCATTGACGCGATGATCCCCGTCGGGCGCGGCCAGCGCGAGCTCGTCATCGGCGACCGGCAGACGGGCAAGACCGCTGTGCTGATCGACACCATCATCAACCAGAAGCGGACCCATGAGACGGGGGACAAGCCAGTTTACTGCGTCTACGTCGCCATCGGCCAGAAGGCGAGCACGGTGGCCCAGGTGATGCGGACGCTCGAAGACGAGGGGGCGCTCGCCTACACGGTCATCGTCAACGCCTCGGCCTCGTCGCCGGCCCCGCTTCAGTTCATCGCCCCGTTCGCCGGGGCCTGCATCGGCGAGCTCTTCCGCGACACCGGCCGCCACGCCCTCGCCATCTACGACGACCTCTCGAAGCAGGCCGTCGCCTACCGCCAGGTCTCGCTCCTGCTGCGCCGCCCGCCCGGCCGCGAGGCCTACCCCGGCGACGTGTTCTACCTCCACAGCCGGCTGCTCGAGCGCGCCGCCAAGATCACCGCCGACGACGACATCGCCCGCGCCAT
>JBBSMV010000282.1:0-3742 GCA_038232975.1 Rhodothermales bacterium | reverse complement strand
CTCATCGTCTCAGATGCAAAGATGGTAGTCATTCCCGCGAAGGCGGGAATCCAGAAGGCGTGCTGGGCGCTCTGGATTCCCGATCGGGGTCGGGAATGACGGTGCTTTTGAGGGAGGTGTCAGAACGTAGCGACCCTGCTCGTCGAGGGGGACAGCTTTTGGCGGCTTGAGTGAGCACAGCGAGCGATGCCGCCAAAAGCAGGGGGTCCGACGCGGGGGTCTCTACAGCCACCCCTCGGCGCGGTACCACGCCACGGTCTCGGCCATCCCCTCCTCGATCTCCACCGTCTGCCGGTAGCCGAAGGCCCGCCGCGCCTTCGCCACCGAGCACAGCCATGACGCCCGCGCCTCGCGCGCCTTATCCCGGTTCAGCACCGGGACCTGCCCGAACAGCCCGCCGAAGCGCTCCACCGCCGCCCCGACCGGGCCGACGAGCGCGCGCGGGACGTTCACCTTCAGCACACGGTGCCCGAGGGCGTCGCGGACGGCGTCGCGGATCTCGTTCCAGGAGTAGTACGCCTCGGAGCCGATGAAGTAGGTGTCCCCTGCTGTCCCGCGCGTCTCGGCGGCGTCGGCCATCCCGCGCACGAGGTCGCGGACGTGGACGAGCGAGAGCTGCGGCTTGTCGCCCTTGCCGACGACCGGGAAGACGCGCTGCCTGTCGGCGGCCTTAATGAGGGTGAAGATGTCGGCCTCGCGGGGACCGTAGACGGCCGGGGGTCGGACGACGGTAACAGGGATGTCACTGAACCCGTTCCGCACGGCCTCCTCCATCCGGGCCTTGCTCCGCCCGTAGGCCGAGACCGGCTCGAGCGGCTCGGCCTCTTTCAGCGGCTGCGCCCCGCTCGGCCCGCACGCCGCGAGCGAGGACGTGACGACGACGCGCCGCACCTCGGGGGCCGCCTCGCGCACGGCGTCGAGCAGGTTGACCGTGCCCGCCACGTTCACCCGGTCGAGCGCCTCGGGCGTCGCGGCCCGCGTCAGCCCGGCCACATGGTAGACGACGTCCACGCCGCGCGCGCCCTCGCGCAACGCCTCGCCGTCGAACAGGTCGCCGCGCACCGGGGCAATGTCTAGCCCGTCGAGCCACTTCAGGTCCGAGCGGACGAGGCAGCGGACCTCCTCGTAGCCCCGCCGCAGCAGCTCCTCCACGAGGTGGCTCCCTACGAACCCGGTCCCGCCGGTGACGAACGCTTTCATCTGGTCCCTCCGTGCTCGGTCTCTCAGTGCCTGGAGCCTGAGAGGATACGGCGGAACGGCGCAGACCGGCGCGGGGCCGCCTCAGCCTTCGACGCGGGTGAGTGTGTGCTCGCCGTTCTGGAAGAGGGTGAACCGCTCGGCCGGGCCGTCCTCGTAGTCGTGGAACTCGATCTGCGCGTTGACGGCTTTGAGGAAGAACTTCGCCTCGCTCTGGGCGAAGAGCTCGAGGCGCGGCTGGCCCGTCGCCTGCGAGAAGAGCCGGCTCCCCTCCTGCGTGATCTCGATATTGAAGCCGGGCTGGAGCTGGTACGTGCCGACGTAGCGCGCCAGCACCTCGGGGCTCAGCTCGGCCGTCTCGGCCTCCTCGACCTCGGTGCCGAGCCGGCGCAGCACCTGGCGCGCGTTCTCGTTGGCCGGGTTCAGGTCGAGCGATTTCCGGTAGTGGGCGACCGCCTGCGCCGTGTCGCCGGCCGCGAGCGTCGCCTCGCCGAGGCTGTCCCACACGTTTGCTGCCTCCGGGTAGGCTTCCGTGTTGAGCCGGAAGACCTCGGTCGCCGTCGCCACGTCGCCGCGCTGGAGGTACAGGTAGCCGAGGCTGTTCAGCGCGCCCTCGCCGAAGTCGTAGGCCTCGGGGCGCTCCTCTTTCAGGCGGCGGTACTCGGCGCGCGCCGCCTCGATTCCCCGGCTCTCGATGATCGGCGCGAGGGCGTCGGCAATCGAGGGTACGGGCGCGGGGGCGGCCTCGCCGTAGAGCAGCTTCGTGATGCCCTCCACGAGCGCGGTCGCCGCGCCGGAGGTGTTGTCCACGGCGACGATCAGGTGCCCGTCCTCGGGAAAGCGGCGGAAGCCGGTCACGAAGCCGTCGAGGCCGCCGCCGTGCTCGACGATCTTCACGCTCCGGCCGCCGACCTCGGCCTCCCGCGTGAACCAGCCGTAGCCGTAGCCGTCGAGGTGCGGTCCGTAGAAGAGGGCGTAGGTCTCGGGCCGGGCGAAGACGCGCTCGGCGGCGAGGGCACGGTCCCAGCGCCACAGGTCGCGCGGGGTGGCGTACATCGCCCCGGCGGCGTAGGCCGCCGTCATGTTCCACGGCTGGGCGTGGACGGTGCCCGCAGGCGTGTGCTGGTAGCCGTCGGCGAGGTTCTTCACGATCTCCCGGCTGTCGAAGAACCCAGCCGTCTCCAGCCCGAGCGGCTCCAGAATCCGCTCCCGCAGGACGCGGGCATACGGCTTCCCAGTCACGGCCTCTACGATCATCCCGAGCAGCACGTAGCCCGAGTTGTTGTACCGGAACTCCGCCCCCGGCTCGAACTCCAGCGGGAGGTCCTGCACGCGCGCAACGATCTCCTCCGGCCGCTGCGGGTTCCCCACGATCTCCGTCCGGAACGCGGGCAGGTTCGTGTAGGACGGAATCCCGGAGGAGTGCGTCAGCAGGTGATGCACCGTGACGCGGCGGCCGACCTCGGCCTGGTAGTCCGGCAGGTACGTCGAGATCGGAGCCTGGAGGTCTACCCGGCCCTCCTCCATGAGCTGGAGGATGAGGGCGGCCGTGAAGTTCTTGGTCACCGAGCCGATGAGGAACTTCGTCTGCGGCGTGTTCGGCACGTCGAAGACCATGTCGGCCTCGCCGATGCCCTGCTCGTAGACCACCTCGCCGCCCGAGGCTACGAGCACAGCCCCGTTGAACTGCCCGAGGTCGTGGTACTGCCGGACGAGGGCACCGATCTGTTCGGCCGTGCCCTGGGCGAGGGCGAGCGACGGGACGAGGACGAGGAGGAGCGCGAGGCGGCGGAGCATGGCCGGGGGGAGTTGGTGAGTGGATAGGCGGCGCTACGCCACCAACGCCGCGCAGGTTACGCTGGGGTGTGCTCAGGGCAGCTCCTCCAGGTCCGCGAGGTCTTTACAGCCGTCCACTGGCGCGCTTGTTCGTCTTGAGGCATTCCAACCCGATGATGGTGACGGGCACCCCGTCCCACTCGTCCTCGACGCGCCCCGGCCAGCATTCCTCGAAGGGTACACCTGAGACCGTCGTCATCACCTCTATGCGCAGCGGCTCGCAGCCCATCCTGACGAGACTCTGCTCGCTGGGAAAGGCATCGGCGCTCAACTCAGGCATCCCGAAGCCGAAGTCCATGAGCGCCGCGACGATGCGACCGGCGTTCCGGGCGTCCATTCGCACCCATACGGCGATGTCGTTCGTCGCACGAGGATACCCGTGCCGAGCGACGGCGTACCCCCGACGAGGAGATACTCAACCTCGTGGTCGTTCAGTGACCTCAAGAACGCGTTGAAGTCGGAACGATGGAGAATGCCGTGCGGTCGATGCGAAGGTCATCTAGATTCATAGCGGCAAGCTACGCTGCGCAGGCTGATCACGTTCTCGACGTGGTGCGCGTGCGGGAAGAGGTCCACCGGCTGCACGGCACCCTCAGGTCACGGATGTGACCGCTTCCCCCTCTGCTCGGCGACCGTCCGCAAGGCCGCGTTGACGGCTTCCGAGGTGGGAAACTCCGCTGCCAGATCGGGCGCTACGACGGCGATGTTG
>JBBSMV010000281.1:0-3753 GCA_038232975.1 Rhodothermales bacterium | reverse complement strand
TGATCCCCACACCGGCTCCAATGGCGGCGCTGCTCCGGCGAGAAGGAGAACCGGGAGCGCAAGGGCAACGAAGGCGGCAACTGTGACGAGGACGCCAATATGGAGGACCACCCACGCACGAGCCGTCTCCGGGCGTTGCCTGTGCGCCATCCGCACAGCCCCGAACAGCACCCCGGCAAAGACCGGCACCGGCCAGAGCGTCCACACACCGAGCAGCACATAGCTCACGGCGGTGACGACGAGCGCAACGATGACCACGCGACCTCGACGCTCCAACTTCAAACCGCGCAGCGTCTCGCCAAGGACATGACCGGCGACGAGAGCGACTCCGGCGTGGAGACTCACCGTGTCCATCATCGAGGCTCGACCGGCTCGGTAGCGTTTAGCCAAGCAGCAAAGGCCATAGCCGCTTCTGCAAAATCAGAGTAATAGTAAAAGGTACTGTCTAGGTCACTCCAGCCACCGCGAGCAAGATGCTTCGTGACTGACTGGTGAGTGACAGACTCCGGCTTCCATCGCTCGGCAATTTTCTCGTGGGTCATGTACGAATCGAGCAAGCGCCACATGAGAGCCTGAGCTTGAGCAGTCGTCCAGTTTCTTGCTATTCGGTCAGCTAGACGAGCTATCGCATCTCCACCCCTCATGAGAAGGAGATCAGTAATCTCTTCTAGACGGCGAAAATGATGGGAGTTCACCGAAGTGACTACAATGATCAATCTTTCTTCCCTCGATAAATACTCAATTACACGTCCTGAAACTCGAAAGGCGTCTCCGTCGCTTTCTGCAATGTTGCTCTGGTTGACGAAGTCTACTGTACCTATTGCCAGAGCAAAGCGCGTATCCACATCAAAGGTGAAGCGCGCCCATGCTCGGAGATAGAGACCTACACGCAGAGCGGCTTGGGGGTCTTCGACGTAGCACTGCCACGAGTCGCCGCTGAAGGTGGCAATGGGGTACGGGAGCGCATCGGGGAGACGTTCCTGGATCTTGCCATACGCCTCGCGCAATGCATCGGCGAAGGACTCCCGCCGCTCCGGCGCGATGCGAGTCGTGGACTTGACGATGTCCGCCGTGATGACGGCGTGGAGGGATGAATCAGCCATAGTGTCATTGCAACCTAAATGGGTTGCAACGGCAAGATACAACCGAATATGGTTGCAATGACTCTTATGCCGCCTCGGGCAGCACCTCGTCGAAGGCCACGCCGACGAGCTTGCTGACGCCCTCCTCCTGCATCGTCACGCCGTACATCCGGTCGGCGGCCTCCATCGTGAGCTTGTTGTGGGTCACGAGGATGAACTGCGTGGACTCGGAGAAGGCGTGGATCAGGCGCATGAAGCGCTCGACGTTGGCGTCGTCGAGCGGGGCATCCACCTCGTCGAGGATGCAGAACGGCGAAGGCTTGACGAGGTAGATAGCGAAGAGGAGCGCGATGGCCGTGAGCGTCTTCTCGCCGCCGGAGAGCTGGGTGATGGCGCTCGGCTTCTTGCCCTTCGGCCGGGCGCGAATCTCGATGGGGTCTTCGAGCGGGTCGTCGCCGGCCAGGACGATGTCGGCGCTGGCGTTCTGGCCAAAGAGGTCCTGGAAGAGGCGCTGGAACTCGCGGCGGACGGCGGAGAAGGTCTCGTCGAAGCGGGCCGAGGCGGTGGTGTTGATCTCGCGAATCGTGGAGCGGAGCGAGGCCTCGGCCCCTTCGAGGTCCTGCTGCTGGCTGCGCAGGAACGCGAGCCGCTCTTTCTCCTCCTCGTAGGACGCGAGCGCGAGCGCGTTGACGGCCCCGAGGGCGCGCAGCTTCTCGCGGAGGCTGGTCGTCTCGCGCCGCGCCGCGTCCGGCTCGAAGCTGTCGGGGTCGAAATCCTCCGCCTCGATCTCGCCGGGGGCGACGCCGTACTCCTCCCAGACGCGCTCGGTGAGCGCTTCGAGCCGGGTGCCGATCTCGGTCCGGCGCACCTCGCCGGCGGCCTGGGCCTGCTGGGCATCCTCACGGAGGCGGCGGACCTCGCGCAGGAGCACGTCGAGGTCGGAGATCGCCGAGCGCGAATCGGAGACGCTGGTTTCGGCCGCGCGCACGGCGTCGTTGAGGGCGGCCCGGGTGTCGCGCAGCCGGCCGGCCTGGGCGGACTGCGTGGCCTTGCGCCCGGCGGCCTCGTCGCGGGCCGACTGGAGGCGTTCGGCCTCGGCCTGACGCTCGGCCTCGCGGGCGGCGAGGTCGGCGAGGGCGCGGGCCGTGCGCTCGCGGTCGCGCTCCAGGCTCTCGGTCCGGCTGCGGGCCTGGACGGCGGCGAGGTTGGCTTCGCTGAAGCGGGCGAGGGCGTCGCGGCTCGACGCTTCGGCGGCGGCGTAGGCGGCCTCGGCGGCGTCGCGCTGCTGGGCCGCCTCTTCCTGGGCCGCAGCGGCGGCGGCGAGGGCGGCGTCGAGCGCGTCGGTCGCCTCGGCGGCGTCGAGCTGGGCCTGGAGGTCGGCGCGGCGCTTGCCGAGGTCGGCCCGGCGGCGCGCCTGCATCCCGGCCTCGTACTCGGTCTGGCCGGTCTCGCGGGCGGCGGCGTCCTCGGCGCGCTCGGCCTCGCGGGCGGCGGCGCGTTTGGCTTCGAGGTCGAGGGCGGCGCGCTCGGCGCGGAGCCGCTCGGCCTCGGCTTCGAGGTTGGCGATCTCAGAGGCGGCAGTGTCGGCCTCGGCCTGGGCCGCGTCGCGCTGCTCGCGCCGGCCGATCCGCCCGGCGGAGGCCGAGGCCGCCGCGCCGCCGGCGTGGACGAGGCCGCCGCCGGCCCATTCGCCCTGCGGCGTGACGAACCGGGCGACGGGGTACTGCGCGTGCAGCGCCTCGGCCTCGGCGAGCGAGCCGACGACGAAGTGGTTCTGGAAGAGCAGCCGGGGCAGCCGCCCATGCGCCTCATCCGTGCGGACGGCGGCGGCGAGCGGGGTCGTGCCCGGCGGGGTCGGCGAGAGGAGCGGGGCCGGGCGCTCGGGCAGCCGGTCGAGGACGAGGAAGGTGGCGCGGCCGGCGTCGGAGGCGCGGAGCCGGGCGATCCCGGCCTGGGCCTCGGCCTCGGTCTGGACCACGAGCGCGTCGGCGAGCGGCCCGAGCGCGGCGTCCACGGCCGGCACGAGGTCGGGGTCGCACGCGAGGAGGTCGGCGACGGTGTGGCTGGAAAGCTCGGGCGCGGCGAGGAGCGTCTGGACGGCGTCGGAGACCCCCTCGTAGCTGTCGAGCAGGCTCCGGAGGATGCTGGCCTCGGCCGCCGCCGCGTCGTGCCGCTGCCGGGCGGTGCGGAGCGACTCGGCCGCCGCGTCGAGCCGGGCGTCGAGGGCGGCGCGGGCGGCCTCAGCCTCGGCAAACGCCGCCTCGGCCTCGGCACGGGCAGCCTTCGCTCGGGCGAGCGCTTCGGCTGCCGCTTCGGTGCGGGCCTCCGCGTCGGCGCGTGCCTGCTCGGCCCGGCGCATCTCGGCTTCGACGCGCTCGGCCTCGTCGGCGAGGAGGGCGCGGCGCTGGCGCTGCGTGTCGAGGTCGGCACGGGCACCGGCGCGGGCGTCGGCGGCGCGGCGGGCAGCAGCCTGGGCGTCGCCGAGGCGGGCGCGGGCGGCCGACGCCTCGGCCTCGGCCCGGTCGCGCTCGGCGGTGCGCGCTTCGAGGTGCGCCTCGGCCTCGGCACGGTCGCGCTCGGCGGCTTCGGTCTGCTCGGCGAGCGCGGCGGCCTCGGCGCGGAGCGTCTCGGTGCGGGCCGCGTCGGCGTCGCGCTCGCGGCCGAGCCGGTC
>JBBSMV010000280.1:0-3770 GCA_038232975.1 Rhodothermales bacterium | reverse complement strand
CGAGGCCGAGCGCCTGGCGGACGGCTTTCGGGATGGTGAGCTGGCCTCGTCGGCCGACGCGGACACTAGGCATGTCAAGTATGTTTTTGTCAGTCGTTCGCAATAAGATACGACGATTATACTCTTCGCAGTCTCGATTCGTAAGTGCAGGCGGTGTGTTTTTCTAGCGTTCGATAAGGGAATCTTATCAGGCGTCAGACTTATATTGAGCCGTGGTGCCAGACCGTCGCCGGGAACCGTCCGCACCAATCCAATGTCACTACGACATCAAGTACAGGGCACCGATCAAACACCTCGACCCATGCCGACCCTCACCGTCCGCGACATCCCCTACCACGTCTACGACCGCCTCAAGGAGCGCGCGGGCCGGCACCGCCGCAGCCTCAGCGGCGAGATCGTGACCCTCCTCGAAGAGAAGCTCCTCCCGCAGCCGCTCGACACCGAGGCCC
This sequence comes from Rhodothermales bacterium, assembly GCA_038232975.1. Taxonomy (GTDB): domain Bacteria; phylum Bacteroidota; class Rhodothermia; order Rhodothermales; family JANQRZ01; genus JANQRZ01. The sequence goes on along the minus strand of JBBSMV010000280.1, from coordinate 3,321 downwards.
TCATCGCCGAGGCCGAGCGCTTCCACGCCCGGTTCCCGGAGCCGCTGCCCGACCTCGTCGCCGAGGGCAAGCGCGCCGGCCGGAAGTACGAGGATATCCCCACGAAGGACGACACGCCCTTCGAGGAAGTGCTGTGATCGTCGTCGACGCCGACGTGATCGCGTCCTTCTGGATCAAGTCCGCCCGAACCGACGTGGCCCTTCAGGCACGGCGGCGCGACGCCGACTGGATCGTCCCGCTGCTCTGGCGCTCCGAGCTCCGGAGCGTGCTCCGGCAGCACCTCGTCCGCGGCACGCTCGGGTTCGCCGACGCCGTCTGGATCGCGGAGAAGGCCGAGGGCATGATGGAGGGTCGGGAGTATGCGGTGCGGAGTGTGGACGTGCTGAAGCTCGTCAAGCGCTCCGGTCATTCGAGCTACGACTGCGAGTACGTCGCGCTGGCCGAGGCTGAGGGGGTCCGTCTCGTGACGGGCGACCGGGCGGTGGCACGGCGGTTCCCGGATGTGGCCGTACTCCTGGAGGACTTCGTCTCCTGACAGACTCCGCCCCTTGACCATGTTGCGCTGACCCCCTCCGAGCCGATAGACCAGGCCCCCTGATCCTCCGACTGATCCTCCGAAGACGCCCCGCCCCCACGGGGAGGACGACGGTGTGGACGCCCCCCAGGCAGACGCGCGCGTGGCGATTCGTAGGGAGGCCGAGCTCCCCGCGGAGGTAGCACGGGCGGCGGAGGCGGCGCAGGGCTTCGCCGAGCGGGCCAAGGCCGAGAACACGAAGCGGGCGTACCGCGCCGACTGGCGGGACTTCCGGGCGTGGTGCGCCGAGCGTGGGCTCCGCGCGCTGCCGGCGAGCCCCGAGACTGTCACCTTATATATAGCGGACCGGGCATCGCCTGGGGGCGACGGCTCCGACGTCGGTTCCGACGAGGGTTCAGAAGGTGCGCCGCCGCTGAAGGTGTCGACGTTAGAGCGTCGGCTGGCCGCCATCAGCCAGGCGCACCGGATGAGCGGGCTCCCCTCCCCCGCTTCTACGCGCGAGGAGCCGCTGCACTCGGTGTGGGCCGGGCTCGTGCGCACGCTCGGGCGGGCGAAGGAGAAGGTGGCCCCGGCGCTCACGGCCGACGTCGTGGCGATGGTCGAGGCCCTCCCGGCGGTCGAGCGGCCCGACGGGACGTGGGAGCCTACGGCGAGCGCGCGGCGGGATCGCGCCCTCCTGCTGCTCGGGTTCGCCGGGGCGCTCCGCCGGAGCGAGCTCGCGGCGCTCACCGTGGGTGACCTCGTCTTCGGGGCTGACGGGCTTCGCGTGCGGCTCCGCCGGTCGAAGGCGGACCAGGAGGGAGAAGGCGCCGTGCTCGGGGTCCACTACGGCGAGCGGCCGCTCTCGTGCCCGGTGCGGGCGGTGCGGGAGTGGATTCGGTATTGTGCAATAACGGAAGGCCCCGCCTTCCGAGCCGTTGACCGCCACGGGAATGTAGCCGACACCGCGCTCGCGCCGGGGTCGGTGGCCCGCATCGTGAAACGGGCGGCGGCGCGGGCCGGGCTCGACCCGGCGGCCTACGCCGGGCACTCGCTCCGGGCGGGGTTCGCGACCCAGGCGGCGAAGGCGGGCGCGCACGAGCGGGCGATCATGCGGCACACCCGGCACAAGAGCGAGCGGGTGCTCCGCGAGTACATCCGCGAGGGGCAGCTCTTCGACGAGAACCCCACGGGTGACCTCGGGCTGTAGCACCCGTCGCCTCACCCGGCCCCCCTCTCGCCACGACACTCGGCCCACACGCTCACGCGGGCCGATTTTTACGGGGAGCGAGGGCCATGCCCCGGATTTCCGTCGGCGAGTACAACATACGCTCAGAGTGCCCTGAGATCCCTCCTTCAAACCCCGCCTCTGCCCACTCGGAGCGCCTCCGGTCCCACTCCGCGCGCGGTGCCGCGAGTACCCGCGCAGCCCCACTACCTCCTACCGATGACCGTGCCCCCACGCCCCAGCCAGGACCCCGAGATCGTCTACGACTGCGTCATCATCGGGGCCGGGTTCGCCGGCCTCTCCGCCGCGGCCGACCTCGAGGCCCCAGGGTGCTCGGTGCTCCTTGCTGAGGCTCGGGACCGGGTCGGCGGCCGGGTCGAGGCGGCGTCCCTGGCAGGCCACACGGTGGACCGCTCGGCAGAGCCGCGGGACGGGGATATCGTCGTGGCGGCGCTCGACGGGGCGTTCACGGTGAAGCGGCTGAAGGTGACGGGGAGGAACGGCGGTCGTCGGGTGTGGCTGGTGGCGGAGAACGAGGCGTACCCGGCGGTGGAGGTGTTGGAGGGGCACGAGCTCGTGATCTGGGGCGTGGTGGCCCACGTCGTCCACAAGTGCCGCTGAGCGTGCGGGGGAGCGGCTGCTGCGTGGGAGGGCCGGGAGTGGAGCGGAGCGAGCGCCGGGGCCGACGAGCAGGGGCCGCTCGCGGGGCTGCGGGGGCCGGGTGGCTACGGCTTCAGCCGGGGGCGGACGTGGGGCGGGCACGGCTTCAGGACGAGCCGCCCGCGGGGCGTGGCGTAGTCAAGCTCCGGCCAGACGAGCTTGATCTTGCGGAGCTCGCGCTTGGCCTTCCGCGTGAAGTTCTTCGTCTCGCCGTAGTCGGCTCCCATCTGCGCTTCGAGGGCCGTCCACGGGATCACGGCCGCGCGGCTGAGGTAGCTCACGTGGTAGGTGAGCCACGATGGTCGAGCCCATGTCGAGCGTCTCGGAGGGGTCCGACTCGTCCCACCACAGCCGGGTGTGGCTCGCGACCTGGACGGAGGTGCGGTCCATGCCCTGGACGGCCTTCACGATGGCGATCCGCGCCGCGAAGAGCCGGCGCATCTGCTCGCGGAGGCGGGTCGACGTCTCCCCTCCCCGCTCCAGCCCGAGCTCGGACATGAACGCGGCGAGGCTCCCGCCGAGGGCCAGCGAGCGGTTCTTCGTGCGGACGGCCTCCGTCGTCACCCACGCGAGGACGAGGGCGGTGCCCACAAGCTCCACTTCGCCAGCCTCCGCCAAGAGGTCCTCGGTGAGGTAGTCGTTGCCGTAGGCTGCGGATGTCACATCCGCAATGTCGCCGTAGACGACCGAGCCGCTCGGCAAGTCCAGCGCGAAGTTCTTCAACTCGGCCGTGTCGTTAGCGCGGGTACCCGCGCTGTAGCTGCCCGGCGCGAGGTGCGCCTCGACGGGAAGCCCCTGCTCGTTGACGACGACGTGGGCCTTCACCCCGTAGAAGAACTTGCGTTTGCTGGCGATATAGCCCCGAAACGCGCCCTCTGTCTCCTCCAGCGGGTAGAGCTTGGAGCGTGGGATGCGGATG
>JBBSMV010000279.1:0-3770 GCA_038232975.1 Rhodothermales bacterium | reverse complement strand
GGTCATAGCGAAGCCACCAGCAGCGCGGCCCCCATCAGGCCGAAGACGAGGTAGCTCGCCGGGTCCTTCGCCGCGAACAGGATCGGGTCGTCGTCGAGGTCGCGCCGCCCGGCCAGCAGCCAGACGCGCGTGATCCAGTAGAGCAGGAGCACCACGACGAGCCACAGCAGGCTCGGGCGGGTGTAGAGCACGCTGACCTCGGGGCTGCGGATGTGGAGCGCGAGCACGAGGACCGAGAGGTAGCCCGCCGCCTGCCCCGCCGTGCGGAGCACCGGCAGGTCGTCCCCCCGGTAGCCGCGCCCGTGCAGCGACGCCGCCGGGTCGGCCTCGAGGCGGTACAGCTCGGCGAAGCGCTTGAGCAGCGCCAGCGAGAGGAAGAAGAACACCGAGAAGGCCAGCAGCCACTCCGAGACGGGCACCGCCGTGGCCGCGCCGCCGGCGAAGATGCGCAGCGCGTACAGCCCGGCCAGCACCAGCACGTCGAGCACCGGCTGCTGCTTGAGCCAGAACGAGTAGGCGAGCGTCACGGCGAGGTAGAGCGCCAGCGTCAGCCGGAAGGCTGCCGGCAGCGCCAGCCACGCGATCCCGAAGGCCGCCACGACGAGCGCCGGGGCCAGCACGAGGCCGAACCCGAACGGGAGCGCGCCCGAGGCGAACGGCCGGTGCCGCTTGGTGGGGTGCTGCCGGTCGGCCTCGCGGTCGACGAGGTCGTTGACGACGTAGGCTGAGGAGGCGCACAGGCTGAAGGCGACGAAGCCGAGCGCGGCGCTGGCCCACACCGCCGGCTCCCCGACGCGGTGGGCCATCAGCATGGGGACGAAGAGGAGGACGTTCTTGACCCACTGGTACGTCCTGAGCGCACGATTGAGCGCGCCGAGGCGGTCGCGGAGGGCGGGCGCGGCAGTCTGGGTCAGCGGCATGGGCTACGGGATGACGGTGCGGGCGGAATATCCGACAGCCCGGCTCCAAATGCCAGCCCCGATCTGTGCCGCGCGGTCAGGGTTGCTAGCGAGGCTATAGTGAATAGAGGCATCTCATAGCGCAGAAAGTCTCCGGTGTCAAGAATAATTTGATGGAGACTTGCATCGCACTCAGACATTTCATATTCTGTGGATGCAAGGGGGCACAAGCCCCTACCGTGTTTCTTGCTGTTTCACCCCAACCCACGGTCCCATGCGTATCTCTCGCTCTGCTGAGCTTAGCCCTCGTCCTGGCCGGTGCTGATCGCGCCCACGCGCAGACCGACCGATGCCTGGTGTGACTTCGAGGCACCCACCACCGAGGCACCCCTGAGCTATGCCTCGACCCCACCCTCGCCGATCTGCATCCCCGTCGTGTTCCACGTGCTCTACGACGATCAGGGGGTCGGCAACTACCCCGTCGAGATCCTCCAGACGCAGATCGACACGCTGAACATGGCGTTCGCCGGGGGCAACATCTCGTCTACCGCCGGCCGGGAGCTACGAGGCCGGCTTCGACACGGCGCGGCTGGCGGCAGGGGTCTACGTCCTCCGGCTCGTCACCTCGGCCGGCACCGCCACGCAGCCGGTGTGGCTACGGGGCCTGGTAAGGAAGCCGTGCGAACCTAGCGCTGCTGCACGATGAGGCGGCGGGTCACCTGCGCCTCGGCACCGCGGGCGCGGACGACGTAGAGACCGGCGGGCAGTCTCCGCACGTCGAGCGCGAACGGGTGAACGCCGGCGGGTAGCATCCCCTCATAGAGCGTGCTCACGCGGCGGCCGAGCACGTCGAACACGTCAACGCGCACGGGCTGCGGCCGGTCGAGGTGAAGCTGAAAGGCGGAGCGCGACGAGGCGGGGTTCGGAGCCGGGGCGTCGAGGGCGAAGGCGGCGACGGGCGCGGCACTCTCGCTGTCGGTCGCGCCCAGGAGCGTGAAGGTGAACGTTCCCACTGGTTCAAGCTGTCCGTGAACGAAGAACGGTGCCCCCTCAATCTGGGTGATCGTCTCGGCGGGATTCGTGTCCTGATTCGGGGCTGTGTAGGTCTCGCCGCTGTCGGTGCCGGCGTCGTAGACGTAGAGGTCCTCCCTCCTCTGGGTCACCCATGTACCGACGGCCCACAGGCTCAGCCCGTCCACGCCGACGAACCAGTCGGGGCTGGGCGCGAGCATCGAGACGAGCGAGACGAGCGGGTAGTCCTCCGTCACCTCGAACGTCATCGAGACCTCACCAGGCGAATTACCGATGCCACCGCCGGAGAGGACGGCGCGCGCCTTGCCCTCGCCGATGAGCGCCTGCACCTCGCTCGCCAGCGGCGACGTGCTGCCGGTCTCGGCCATACTCTCGGTGCCAGGCGAGGCGAGACTACCCGCGCTCCAGAGCGTCGCCGTCCCGTCGTGCGTGGCCCCGGTCAGGTCCGAGAAGTGCGGGTTCGGCGGGAAGCCGTCGGGGTGGGTCTCGGCGCTCCAGGCGCTCTCGAACGTCACGCGGTAGGTCGCCGTGCTCTGCGCCCAGGCGAGCGCCGGGGAGAGAAAGGTCAGGAGGAGGACGTAGCGGAACAAGCGCATAGTTTCAAGCGGGTTGAAGAGCAATGCCTTCTTCACTCCTCGGGTCGGGGATAGTTCCGCCGCGCACCTGATGTGACGGCCTCGTGAGAACCCGCTCCGCCCGGCACACTCGCTCCGCTCTGGGCACCCTCTCCGCCCCGCGAAACCTCCCGCCGGGTGCGGAGTGTGCCGAGGCATGGCGTTGTTCTCGGGTGGGTCATCGAACGGAGCGCCGGCCCGGCGCGGTCGGCGGAGCGCGGCCGAGCAGGAGCCGCTCTCGCTGCGCGAGCGCTTCGGGGCGCTGCGCAACCTGCCGCCGCTCTTCCGGCTCGTGTGGGCTGTCAGCCCGTGGATGACGGCGGCGAACCTCGGCCTTCGGCTCGTCCGGGCTGTGCTGCCGGTGGCGATGCTGTTCGTCGGCAAGCTCATCATCGATGAGGTCGTCCGCGTGACGGGGACGGGCTTCGCCTTTGGCGGGCTTGGCGGATGGCTCGGGAGCGGCGAGCTGCATCCGCTCGCGTTGCTGCTCGCCGCCGAGTTCGGCCTCGCGGTCCTCTCCGACGCGCTCGGCCGCGCCGTGGCGCTGCTCGACTCGCTCCTCGGCGACCTGTTCACGAACGAGACGAGCGTCCGCCTCATGGCCCACGCCGCGACGCTCGACCTCGCCCACTTCGAGGACCCCGACTTCTACGACAAGCTCGAGCGCGCCCGCCGCCAGACGACCGGCCGGATGGTGCTGATGAGCCAGGTCTTCAACCAGGCCCAGAACCTGATCACGATCGTCAGCTTCGGGGTCGGCCTCGTGGTCTATGCGCCGTGGCTGATCGTGCTGCTCGTGCTCGCGCTCGTCCCGGCGTTCCTCGGCGAGGCGCACTTCAACGCGCAGAGCTACTCGCTGACCTACGCCTGGACGCCGGAGCGCCGGACGCTCGACTACCTCCGCTTCACCGGCGCATCGGACGAGACCGCGAAGGAGGTCAAGATTTTCGGCCTCAACGACTTCCTCACCGAGCGCTACCGCACCCTCGCCGACGCCTTCTACCAGGCCAACCGCGCGCTCGCCGTCCGCCGCGCCGGGTGGGGGGCTGCGCTCGCCGTCGTCGGCAGCCTCGGCTACTACGCCGCCTACGCGGTGATCGTCTACCGCACCGTCCGGGGCGACTTCTCGATCGGCGACCTGACGTTCCTCGCCGGCTCGTTCGGCCGCCTCCGCTCGCTCCTCGAAGGGCTGCTCAACAGCTTCTCGACCGTCGCCGGGCAGGCG
>JBBSMV010000278.1:0-3773 GCA_038232975.1 Rhodothermales bacterium | reverse complement strand
TCGTCGGAGTGCTCGAACGGCTCGACACCTTCGTGGCCGACTGCGAGCAGCACCTCGGCGTGCAGATCGACGTCGGGCACCGCAACGCGAACCCGCGCTCGGCCAGCCAGCAGCGCGAGGAGGTGAGCGAAGCGGTGATGGCGCGCATCCGGGGGCTGTGCGCGCCCAACACCCGCGTCTACGAGGCCGTCCGCGCGCGGATTGACGCCCACGGAACCTGGCTCTCGACATGACGGCCCTCCCTGTCCGGCGCGCCCGGCTTCTCCACCCCATCGGCTCCCTCGTCGGATATGCCAGATACCCGCACCGCTGAGGCGGACCAGAGCCTGCCCATGAGCGATGCAGCCCCCCTCGTTTCCGTCGTGATCCCGTGCTACAACGTGCGGGACTACGTCGAGGCTACGGTGGCGTCCGCGTTCGCGCAGACCTACCCGCGGCTGGAGATCATCTGCGTGGACGACGGGTCCACGGACGGCACCACCGGCGTCTTACGCCGCCTCGAAGCGGCCCACCCGGAGCGGCTCCGTGTGATCGAAGGCCCGCACAGCGGTGCCCCTGCCGCGCGCAACGTGGGGTTCGCCGCCGCTGAGGGGGCTTTCGTTCAGTTCCTCGACGCCGACGACGTGCTGCTGCCAGAGAAGATCGAGCACCAGATGACGCTCGCCCGAGAGACGGGCGCGGACCTCGTCGCCGGGGCGTTTCTCCGCTGCTACGACGACGGCCGCGAGGCGCTACGCGAGGTGGGCGACGAGCCGTGGACCGCCCTCGTCTGGAGCAAGATGGGCGTCACCTCGGCCAACCTGTTCCGGCGCGCGAGCGTCGCGGCCGTAGGCGGGTGGCGAGAGGGGCAGCACAGCAGCCAGGAGTATGAGCTGATGTTCAGGATGCTCAAAGCCGGTGCCCGCGTCGCCTTCGACGAGGCCGTGCTGATGCGAAAAAGGGTCCGCGAGGACTCGATCGGCGGGGCCTACGACGCCCCTGTCCGCGAGAGCTACCTCGCCCTCTGCACCGATGTGCTGGCTTACCTGGGGGCTGAGGGCGTGCTCTCCCCTGACCAGGAGCAGACCATCCTCGACAGCATCTTCGTCAAGGTCCGCAACCTCTACCCGCTCGATCCGGACGCCGCGCTGCGCCACCACCGCCGCGCCGTCCCCCGGCGCTACACACCGGGGCGCGTCACCGGGAGCGGCCTCCCGTTCATCCTGACCTACAAGCTCTTCGGCCTCGGCGCGGCCGAGCGGCTCCGCGCGCTCAAGCCCTAGCGGCGAATCAAGCAGCGCAGCCCACCGGCCGATACGTTACTCTACCGAGACCCCCTCCCCTCTCCGATGAACTTCCGAAGCATCGCCCAGCTCAGCGACCAGCTCATCGCCTGGTCCAGAGGCCTGCCGCACGACATTGACCTCGTCGTGGGGCTGCCGCGCAGCGGCCTGCTGGCGGCCAACATCTTCGCGCTCTACCGCAACCTCCCGCTCACCGACCTCGACGGCTTCCTCGCCGGGCGCACGATGGGGGCCGGCAAGACGCGGGCCAACCCGCTCAGCAACAAAGCCGACGGCGACCGCGCCGCCGAGGCGCTCGTGGACGCCGCCGCCGGGCAGTTCCTCGACCGGCCGCGCCGCGTGCTCGTGCTCGACGACAGCATCTGGTCCGGCGATACCCTCCGCGAGGCGAGGGTGAAGATCGAGGCGGCCGGGCTGCCCCACCACGTCCGCTACGGGGCCGTCTACGTCACCCCCGACTCGGCGGACCTCCCGGACTACTACTGCGAGGTGCTCCACTACCCGCGCTGCTTCGAGTGGAACGTGCTCCACCACCACGTCCTGCGCGGGGCCTGCCTCGACATGGACGGCGTGCTCTGCCTCGACCCCCGCGAGCACGAGAACGACGACGGCGAGCGCTACGGGCAGTTCCTGCGCGAGGCGCGCCCGCTCCACCTGCCGACCTCGTTCGTCGGAAGCATCGTCACGAACCGCCTCGAGAAGTACCGCCCGGAGACCGAGGCGTGGCTCGCCCGGCACGGCATCGAGTACGGCGATCTGATCATGATGGACTACCCGGACGGGGCGACGCGCCGGCAGATGAATACCTACAGCGCCCACAAGGCGGCGGCCTACCGACGCGCGCGCGCGACTTTTTTCATCGAGAGCGACATCAAGCAGGCCGTTGAGATCGCCCACCTGGCGAAGAAGGAGGTGCTCTGCATCGACACCATGCAGATGATCCAGCCCGGCGCGCTCCCCGTGGCGCGGCCAGGGTTCCCGCTCGTGGACGACCTCACGCCGAGCCTCCCGCAGCGGGTCGTGCGCCGCGTGCTCCCGAAGCCAGCGCGCAACCGCCTCCACGCGCTCCGGCAGCGCCTGAACGGGTCGTTCTAGCGCCTCCCGCGCCGATGCCCCCGCTCGTCTCCATTCTCATCACGGCCTACAACGCCGAGCCGTGGCTGGCCGACACCCTCGCCTCGGCGACCGGGCAGACGTGGCCGAACACCGAGGTGATCCTCGTGGACGACGGCTCGACCGACGCCACGCTCGCCGTAGCGCGGCACTTCGAGGGGCCGAGCGTCCGCGTCCTCCACCAGGAGAACCGGGGGGCCTGCGCCGCACGCAACGCCGCCCTCAGCGAGGCGCAGGGGGATTTTATCCAGTACCTCGACGCCGACGACCTCCTCGCGCCAGACAAGATCGAGGTCCAGATGCGCCGCCTCGCCGAGGAGCCGGCTGGAGCCGTCGCCTCCTGCGCGTGGTCCCGCTTCTACGACGACCTCGCCACGGCCACGTTCAAGCCCGAGACGAACTGGAAAGACTTCGAGCCGGCGGCGCGGTGGCTGGTCCATTCGTGGAGCGTACACGAGATGCTGCCGCCGCTGGCGTGGCTGACGCCGCGCGCCGTCGTGGCGGCGGCCGGGCCGTGGGACGAGGCGCTCCAGCTCAACCAGGACGGGGAATACTTCGCCCGCGTCCTCACGCACGCCTCGAAGGCGGTCTTCTGTCCCGAGGCGCGGGTCTACTACCGGAGCGGCCTGGCCGGGAGCATCAGCCGCCGCAAGGGCGAGGCCGCCCTCCGCTCGCTCTTCCGCTCCTACGCGCGCTGCGACGAGCACCTGCTGCGCGTTGACGACTCCGCCGCCGCGCGGCACGCCGTGGCGTGCCTGTGGCAGACGTTCCTGTTCGCGGCCTACCCCTCCCTGCCGGACCTCACGCGCCGGGCCGAGGCCCGCGTCGCCGCGCTCGGCGGCGGGAGCCGGAAGGCTGAGGTCAGCCGCCCGTTCCGCCCGGTCCGCGACCTGCTCGGGTGGAAGCCGGCGCTCCGCCTGCACCGCCTCTGGTACCGGCTGCGCTACCCCAGCCACGTCTGAGCGACGGGCGACCGCATGGCAACCATCTCGATCGTCACTGGTGCCCACCTCTGCCGCAACCCGCGCGTGGTCAAGGAAGCCACGGCGCTCCGCAGGGCCGGCCACGCGGTCGTCGTCCTGGGACCTGCCACAGAGGACGGTCTCGCGGCAGAGGATGCGGTCCTGGCACGTGAAGGAGACTTTGAGCATCGCTTCGTGGTTGATGTGCGGGCCGGGGCGCGGGGGCGCGGCCGGCACCGCCTCGCCCGCCGGGCGGCGACGGAGGCCGTGGAACGGCTCGGCTGGCAGCGGCCGGAGTCCATCGGCTACGGCGTCGGGCAGACCCTCGCGGCGGCACGCGCCGAGCGGGCCGACCTCGTCATCGGTCATCAGGAAGTCGGGGTCTACGTCGCGGCGCAGCTTCTGCGCGAGGGCC
>JBBSMV010000277.1:0-3776 GCA_038232975.1 Rhodothermales bacterium | reverse complement strand
AGCGGCCCGATCCCCCCGATCTGAATCCCGATGGACGAGAGGTTGGCGAAGCCGCAGAGCGCGAACGTCGCCATGACCACCGTCTTGGGCTGGAGCAGGCCCGACTCGATGGCGTCGGCCAGTTGGGTGTAGGCGACGAACTCGTTGGCGATCACCTTCGTCCCGAGGAGGCTGCCGAAGGCGGTGACGTCGGCCGCCGGTACGCCGACGAGCCAGGCCACCGGCGCGAGGCCCCAGCCGAGGAGCTGCGCCAGCGTCAGCTCGGCCCCGAGGAGCCCGGCCCCCCAGCCGAGTGCGGCGTTGATCCCGGCGATCAGCGCCAGGAACGCGATCAGCATCGCCCCGACGTTGAGCGCGAGCTTCAGCCCGTCGGCCGCCCCGCTCGCCGCCGCGTCTATCACGTTCTTCGGCCCGTCATCGAGCACCACGTCTACAGCCTCGCGGTGCGCCGTCTCGCTGTCGGTGGCCGGCATCACTGGCTCGGTGGCGGTTTGGTCCGCCGCCTCCAGCCTCTCGTCGCTCAAGCTCAGCGGGGCGGGGCGGCGGGTCTCGGGACTGGTTTCAGGAATGAGGATTTTGGCGAGGACCAGCGCCGCCGGGGCCGCCATCACGCTAGCCCCGAGGAGCTGCTCGGCGAAGAGCTGCTGCCCGACCTCGAGCGCGACGCCGGCCGCCGCCGCGTAGCGGTCGCCGAGAAACGAGATGTAGCCCGCCATCACGCCGCCGGCAATCGTCGCCATGCCGCCGGTCATCACGGCTAGCAACTCGCTCCGGCTGAGGCAGGCGATGTAGGGCTTGATGACGAGCGGGGCCTCGGTCTGCCCAACGAAGATGTTGGCCGTCACGCTCAGCGACTCCGGCCCGCTCGTCCCGAGCGCGCGGCTGACCACCCACGCCATGCCTCGCACGATCCGCTGCATCACGCCGAGGTAGTAGAGCACCGACATCAGCGCGGCGAAGGCGATGATCGTCGGGAGCACCTGGGCGAAGAAGAAGAACCCGAGCGACCCCTCCGCGCCGGGCGGGAGCGCGAGGCCGCCGAAGAGGAAGGCCGCCCCCTCGGTCACCCACTTCAGGAACTCAACGAAGAAGCCCGACGCCCACCCGAACGCCGCCGCCGGCCAGCCGAGCGGCGCGAACGCCTCGCCCATCGCCCGGCCCCGCAGGATGAACACGGCGAAGACGAGCTGGAGCGCCAGCCCCACGCCGACCGTCCGCCAGTTGACGGCGCGGCGGGCCTCGGAGAAGGCGAAGGCGAGGCCGAGGATCGCGGCGATCCCGAGGAGGCCGCGGAGGAGCGAGACGAGGTCCATGCAGAGGGGGCACGCGGCCCGGCGGGTGAGGAGCGGCCCCGTGGGATCGGGCCGCGCCAAGATATTCCCGCCGGGCGGATTGGGGGTGGGAGGGGAGGAAGACGTTCGTCTCGAGAACCCCCATCCTCCCACCCGCCCAACCCCGCCCCTAGCGCATCGTGCCCGCGCTCCACGTGTTGTTCGCCTCGTCCGTGTCCGGCAGCACGCCGTCGGGGTCGAGGCGGACCGAGGCGATACGGCGCGAGCCGGGGACCGTGACGCCGAAGGTGTCGCCGTCGTAGAACGCCTCGACCGGGACGCGCACGCGCTCGGCCGTGCCGTCGGCGAAGGTCACCTCCAGGTCGGCCGGCATCACGAGGCCGCCGAGGTTGGCGACGGTCACGACGGCCCCGTCCTCGCGCTGCTCGACGCTCGTCACGGCCTGGTCCAGGGTCTCGGTGGACATAAACCAGCCGCGCCAGAACCAGGCGAGGTCCTCGCCCGAGACGTCGTCCATCGTGCGGAAGAAGTCGGCGGGCTGCGGGTGCTTGTAGGCCCAGCGCCGGATGTACGCCATGAAGGCCGTGTCGAAGCGCTCCGGGCCGAGGACGACGTTGCGGAGGACCAGCAGGCCCTTGGCCGGCTTGCGGTAGCCGAGGAAGCCGAGCGACGAGCGGCGGATCTGGTCCGGGGCCGTCGTGATCGGCTGGTCCTGCATCGCCGCCGACTGCATCAGCGCGACGACGGTGTCCGAGCGCGTCAGCCGGTTGACGCGGGCGTCGAGGCCCTCGCCGCGGTGGGCGATCGTCGGGTCGGGGTTCTCGTCGTAGAAGGCCACGTTCGAGAACGTGTTGAGAAACGAGTTGAAGCCCTCGTCCATCCACACGTGCCGCCGCTCGTCGGAGCCGACGATCATCGGGAACCAGTTGTGCCCCAGCTCGTGGTCAATCACCCCGAAGAGCGCCATCCCCCGCGTCTCGACCGACGAGAAGTGCAGCATCGGGTACTCCATCCCGCCGACGACGCCCGCGACCGAGACCGCGACGGGGTAGGGGTAGGGCAGCCAGTGCGAGTTGTTGAGGATCGCGGCGCGGCCGAAGCGCGTGGCCTCCTCCCAGCCCGGCTCGGCCGGGTCGTCGGAGACCCCCTCGGGCGGATAGGCCGAGAGGATGAGCGTGGTGCCGGCCTCGGTCGTGGCGCTCGCGGCGTCGAGGATGAAGCGGTTCGAGGCGGCCCAGGCGACGTCGCGGACGTTCTCGGCGCGGTAGCGCCAGGTCGTGGTCGCGCTCTTCTGCGGGTGCGCCCGGTCCAGCTCGTCGGGGGCGATGACGTAGACCCGCTCGGCGCTCGTGCGTGCCTCGTTCAGCCGCGCCTGCTGCTCGGCCGTCCAGACCTCGCCGGGGTTCTGGAGCGTGCCTGTGGCAACGACGGTGTAGGGTGTCGGGACGGTGATGGCGACGTTGAAGTCGCCGTACTCGAGGTAGAACTCGCCCTGTCCGAGGTAGGGCAGCGCGTTCCAGCCGTTGACGTCGTCGAAGACGGCGAGGCGCGGGTACCACTGCGCGATCTCGTAGACCGTCCCGCCCTCGACGGCCAGCCGCCCCATGCGGTCCGAGCCGTACTCGGGCACGACGAAGCTCCACGCGATGCGGAGCTCGAGCTGCCCGCCGCCGGGCGCGAGCGGCTCGGCCAGGGCGATCCGCATCCGGGTGTCGTCCACGAGGTAGTCCGCCGGCATCGTCTGCCCGCCCTGCGTGATCTCCACGCGGCTCAGCATCACTCCGCCCTCGGGGAACGAGCCGCGCCAGCGGCTGCCGGCCGGCGTGAGGGCCGCGCCCCGGCTGCCGGGCGCGAACAGGTTCTGCTCGAGCTGGAGCCAGAGGAAGTCGAGCGCCTCGGGGCTGTTGTTGGTGTAGGTGACGGTCTCCTCGCCGGTGACGCGGTGGGCCTCCGGGTCAAGGCGGACGGCGATGTCGTAGTCGGCGCGCTGCTGCCAGTAGGCCGGGCCGGGGCGGCCGGAGGCCGAGCGGTACGCGTTCGGCGTCGGCAGCTCCAGCGGGGCGAAGGCCGCGCCGTTGGTCGGGACGACCGGCTCGGCGTCGTCCTGCGCGAAGGCAGGCGCGGCAGCGAGGAGGAGGGCGGCGAGGAGGAGAGAGCGCATGGGCAGGGGAAATCGGGAGAGAGAAGCGGCCGGAGTATAGGGCACCCGACCGATTTGGTTCTCGAAACGCCTCTATCAAAGCGTGCATTGTACTCGCTTGTCTCCGACCGCTATGGCCCGCGCACAGACACAGTACCTTGGGAGGTGGACACGGGCGCATGGGTACTTGCCTCTGGTTCAGACTAGGGCGTGTTCGGAAACTCCCTTTGGTGTCATCCTGAACTCGTTGCAGACCGCGCAGCAGCGGCGAAGCCCATCTCAGAACGGCACCTCAGGCCCCGTGCGATCCCGGATCGGGGTCCGGGATGACAGCCTCTTCGAGT
>JBBSMV010000276.1:0-3791 GCA_038232975.1 Rhodothermales bacterium | reverse complement strand
GCGTGCCGAGCGCCGCCGCGTCACTCCGGGCGGCTTCGTCGAAGCGGACGAGCCAGATGTTCAGCGCCGGCACGAGGAGACGCTGGGCCGTGAGGCTCTCGCCTGCGAGCCGGGGTGCCGCCGTGAGGTCGGCGATGGCGGCGTCGGGCGCGAGGCGAACGATCAGCTCGCCGGGGATGCGGGCTTCGGCGCGCTGCGCGTCGGCAGCCGGCGCAGCGGCGAGGAGGGCGAGGCAGAGGAGGGCGGCGCTCAGGCCACTACGGAAACGGGAGGCGAAAGGCACGGCGGTCACGGGTTGGGTGAGGGGGAGGGGGCGTCGGCCCCCGCGGGCAAGCCGTAGATACGACACCGTTTGGCCGAGCGCAACCGCACGCGCCAGATTTGACCCGGATGGGATGATTGGGGGGAGTGGAAAGGAAAGCCGATAAAATTAGCGAGGCCGTTGCACTCGCGCCGACGCTCGTCCCCCCTTTCTCCCCATTCCTTCCATTCCCTACATGCTAAAAACACTTCAGCGTCACCACAGCTACGGCGTGGGCCGGTACAGCGAGGCGCAGCACCACCGCCTCGCCTTCGTGCTCGGGGCGGAGCGGGGCGCGGCCAACCTCGCTCGCCGCATGGAGCAGCTCCACCTGTTCGGCCGAGAGGTAGGCCGGCTCGCCTAGCTCCTCCCACACCCGGCGCGGGTTCGCGTGCTCGGCGTCGATCCGCTCCACGACCGCGTCGGCTACGTCGGGCACGTTCGTGAGCCGGACCTCGACGGCGGCGGCTTCGATTGCGTGCTCCGGGAGCGCGTGGTTCGTCAGGAAGACGGCGAGCGCGTCGTCACCCCGGACGACGGTGCAGTCGACCGTCGGGTGGAGGCCGTCGACGAGCAGCCGTTCGTCGCCCAGGCCGTGCAGGAGTTGGAGCGCGCGGTAGGTCGGCTTGGCGATGCCGTGGATCGTCAGCAGGCCGAAGCTGCCGTGGAAGGGGGCCGACGAGAAGTAGTTCTCCTCGAAAATGTCCGAGAACACCCAGTAGCTGTAGCCCTCGACGAGGTTCGCCACGTCGAGCCACGTCTTGGCGACGAACGCGGCGGCGTAGGGCGTGTCGTGCCGCCAGAAGAAGGGGTTGCTCGACGTGTTCCACTCGGTGTAAATCACCGGTAGCCCGCGCGCCCGGCGGACGGTGTCCTGCGTCCGCTCCAGCAGCACGTTCCGGCGCGACGCCGCTAGCTGCGCCTCGGTGTCGTCGCCCTCCGCGCCGAAGGCGTCGGTCGGGTAGTGGTGCGTGGTCACGAAGTCGGCCGGCAGGCCGTGGGTCTCGCAGAAGCCGAGGAAGTCCTCGACCCACCCGTTGTTGGCCGTCGCCGGGCCGCCGACGCGGAGGCCGGGGTCCACGGCCTTGATCGCCTCGGCGGTCGCGCGGTAGAGCGCGAAGTAGTCGTCCTGCGTCCCCGTCCAGAAGTGCTTGAGGTTGGGCTCGTTCCAGACCTCGAAGTACCACCGCCGCACCTCCTCCGCGCCGTAGCGGTCCACGAGGTGGTGCACGAACAGGCCGATGAAGTCGGCCCACGCCTTCAGGTCCTCCGGCGGCGTGACGTTGCCCCGGTAGCTGAAGACCGTCTTCCCGCCCGACGCCAGCGCCTCCGGCATGAACGACAGCTCGACGAACGGCCTCATCCCGATCGAGAGGAGGAAGTCGTAGACCTGGTCGGCGTTGAAGAACGAGCAGGTCGGCTCGCCCTGCTGGACGGTGAAGGTGCCCATGGCGTCGGAGAGGACGCCGTGGAAGCGGACGTGCTGGACGCCCAGTTCGTCGCGGCAGCGCCGGAGCTGGGCCTGCCAGTCGGCGCGGAGGCCGAGCGGCGCGTGGCCGCTCCCGACGGTGTGGGACCACGAGTGGCGGAGCGGCGTGCCGGTCTGGGCGAGATCGCAGCGGAACGTGGGCATGGCGGGCGGGTGTGGACGTTAGGAGAATGGAGGATAGAGAATGGTGTGCTCTTCTCGATCCTCTATCTTCCATTCTCCGCGGAGCCTAGCCAGCCGCCGGAGAAGCCGGCCCGGCGGAGGCCGGTCGTGAGGTAGGGGCACTGCCGCATCAGCCGCCAGACGAGGCCCGTCCAGTAGTTCTCGATCATCAGCACCACCGGCCCCTGATCGAGGCCGTAATAGCCCTCCGAGACCCAGCCGTGCGCGCCCTGGTGCCCCTCGGTATAGGTCGGGTTGAACGAGCACTTGAACCCGTAGGTGCTCGTGATGCTGGGGTAGCGCTCGTTGACGTGGGCGAGCGCCGGGAGCACGATCTCGGGCGCGAACGGCAGCGAGGCGACGGCCGCCCACGGCGAGAGCGTCCCGTCGTCCGGTCCCCACGGGACGCCGCGCGCGCGGTAGGCGTAGAACCGCCGCTCGGTCCCGCCGACGGTGAGCGTGTCGGGGCCGGGGCCGTCGGAGGCGGTGATGCCCCAGACGTTCTCGCCGTAGCCCTTGAAGCCGCGCGGGTTGCGGACGGCGTATTCGCGCTGCACGTAGGTCGCCCGGCGGCTGTTCTCGAAGTAGTCTATGCCGTAGGCGCGCATGGGGGCGTCCTGGAGGCCGCGGAAGTCCACCCAGACGTGTGCGATTTGGTGGATGAAGAGCGGCCCGGCGTAGAGGTACTCGTGCTCGTAGACCGTCTTCCACGCGTAGCTCTCGGTGAAGGCCGCGTAGCTCGCGGCCGGGACCGGGTGCGTGGGCGAGCCGAGCGCGAGGGCGTAGAGCAGCAGCGCCTCGCTGTAGCCCTCCCAGCGGTGCGGCAGGAACCCGCGCTCCGGCGTCCACCCCATCGCCACGGCGGGGCTGGAGCCTGCCCCGGACCCTGCTCCGGGGTCGAGCGCCCACTGCCAGTCGGCGCGGCGGTAGAGCGCGTCGGCCAGCGTGCGGACCTCGGCCTCGGCCGGGTCGTCGGCGTCGAAGTACTGCGCCGCCGTGAGCGCGCCGGCCAGGAGGAAGGTCGTGTCAATCGTGCTCAGCTCGCTCTCCCCTGCCCGGCGGCCGGTCTGCATGTCGAGGAAGTGGTAGTAGAAGCCCCGGTGGCCGGTGGCGTCGGGGGCCTCGCCCTGCTCGCTGTCGTGGAAGAACCGGAGCGAGAGGCGGACCGCCTCAGCGGCCTCGGCGCGCGGGACCCAGCCGCGCTCGGCGGCGACGGGGTAGCACGCGAGCGCGAGGCCGACGGCGGCGAGGCTCGCGGGGGCCTCCTCACGGGTGTTGTCCTTGACGAGGCCGTTCTCGGGGTTGCGCTCGTGGAGGAAGTAGTCGAAGGTGTGGCGCTGGAGCGAGACCAGGAGGTCGTCGTCGCGGTCCACGGCGGGGTCGGCCATAGCGTTAGGCAAGAGACTTCAGGACCGACTGCACGGCTTCGGAGCGCGTCGGGTGGATGAGGACGGCGTCGAGGAGCGCGGTGTAGGGCGCGCCCGCGTTCATCAGCGCGATGTAGGCGTGGACCAGCTCGGCCCCGCCCACGGCGAGGACGGCCGCGCCGAGCAGCTCGTCGGTGTGGGCGTTGACGACGACCTTGACGAAGCCGGCGGTCTCGCCGGTCTCGCGGGCCTTGCCGTTCTTCGCCATGTCGTAGCGGGCCACCTTCACGCTTCGGCCAGCCGCGCGCGCCGCGCGCTCGGCCAGGTCCACCGCGAACAGCTTGGCGACGACGAGCAGCGTGGCGAGGCCCGTCCAGCGCAGCCCCTCGGCGTCGCGCCGCGCGCCGAGCGCCAGGAGCGCGAGCGCGCACGCGCCCCAGGCCACGCTGACGTAGGCCTGCCCGTTCGGGAG
>JBBSMV010000275.1:0-3792 GCA_038232975.1 Rhodothermales bacterium | reverse complement strand
GAGACGGCCGACGTGGCGCTCATGGAGGACGACCTCCGGAAGCTCCCGGCGTTCCTTCGGCTCAGCCGCCGGACCTCCCGCGTGCTCCGGCAGAACATCGCGCTCGCCCTCGGGATCAAAGCCGTCTTCTTTGCCCTCGCTGTGTTCGGCCTGGCGACACTATGGATGGCCGTCTTCGCCGACATGGGCGCGAGTCTCCTCGTCACTTTCAACGGCCTGCGCCTGCTCCGCACCCGTCTCTGACCTCGCGTGCTGTAAACCCGCTGCTGTTATTAGCGGGAAGTCAAGACCCCGGCGGCGATTCAGGTCAAATAGGTAGCGTCAGGTAAAGTTCGTAGGCTCGGGGTTCTCTTCGGGCATGCTCCTCCTGTCCCAGCGCCAGATGGCACCGGGAGGACGGGACTGCAGCGACCCACTGCCGTACGCGAGCGCCAAGCTGTCTGGGATTGGTCGTCTCCCTGCCCACCGCAGTAGTGTGGCCAGTAAGCGACAGGACCTACTCTATGGGCTCTGCTGAACGGGCTGCCGCCGAGGGACGAGCTGAACCCGCGGGTGCGCTGTCGAGGCGCGCGGGCTCGCTGCATGGTGCAATGCGAAGCTCTCGGTGGAGCGGGACTCCGGACCGGAGGCATCACGTGCGGGTGTCGGTCCTCTCGGCGGCAGGGCGGGCGGGGCCTCGTTCGGGAGCAACGCTCCGGGCCCCAAGCTGATGAATGAGGTGTGGATGGTTGCGGTACGGGCTACGCCGGAGGCTATGCCGCCGCGGCGTACTGGCTCTGGCACAGGTGGACGCGTGCGGGGTCGAAGGGCTCCCCCCTCGTCACCGACGCTCGGTGGGCGCCGTAGATCACGACGAGCAGCTTCCGCATGGCGGCGACTCGCGCCTTCTGCTCCGGCATCCGCTTCCGCCGCTCGGCGTAGCGCTCGCCGAGGAGCCGGTCACCCCGGAGCACGGGGAAGACCGCCTGCCCGAGCACCTTCCTCAGCAGCGGCCGCCCCTTCTTGCTCAGCCGTGTCTGCCCCTTGTACGTCCCGCTCTCGCGCTCGCGCAGGTTCATCCCGGCGTAGCGCAAGAGCTGGCGCTTCGTGGCGAAGTCCGAGAGCGGGCCGGTCTGCCCCACGACGCGGGCGAGGTTGAAGAGCGTGATCCCCGGCACGGCCTCGTCGATGGGAGGCAGCTCTCCCTGTGCCTTGAGGCGCTCACCCAGTCCCTCGATCTGGGCCTTCAGGCGCTCGGCCTGCCGCTCGTGGTGCTCGATCTCCGCGAGCAGGGCCGAGAGCCTCGACGAGAGCACCTCGGCGACGGGTCCCGCCGGGGCCGAGCGCACCGAGAGAGCAGCCGCTCCCATCAACGCGTCGAGCGTGGTGCCCTTGACACCCCGCACGCGGCTCTTCACCATGCGGGAGACTCGGGCCCGGCCGAGGCCGACGAGGCGGTGGGGGTCGAGGAGGCCCGCGGCGAGGAGAGCCCGTCCCGTCTTACCAAAGATGAAGGCGGCGGGGCGGCCGTAGTCGGGGAAGAGATCGCGGAGCGTGCCGATGAGCCGGGTCCGGAGCGCGCTCGTGGTGCGGACTTCGTCGTCGTGGAAGGCGGTGAGGTGCCGCAGCAGCACGTACGGCTCCGGGAGGTCGCGGTAGCGGTGCGTCTTGCCGAGGGTGCCTGCGAGGTGGATCACACGAGCGTCCTTCTTATCGGTCTTGCCGGTGTCGAGCGACTCGACCTTCTTGAGGCCGTGGACGCGCTCGGGGCTCACGAGCGCTGTCTGCAGCCCCATGTGCCGGGCCACGCTGAGGAAGAGGCGCTCGTAGCCGCCGGAGGACTCACAGAGGACACAGACGGTGGGGTAGCCGTGCTCTGTGGCGAGGGCTCGTACTCGGCCGAGCACACGCTCGACGGCATCGGTGCGGTTGGGAATGCAGTCCTCAAGGGTGATCTCGCGCCCACGGCTCTCGAACTGGCTAAAGAGGTGGAGCGTATCCTTGGAGACGTCGGCTGCGATGAGCAGCGTCGTGCGGGGGGCGTGGATGGGCGTGGAGGAACGGATCTTCATGGCGGGCCTCTGGCGGCAGGTTGGAAGTGTCTGGACAACCTGAAGATCTGCCGTCCGGGGCCTGCCGCCTCCCGCTAATAGTATGGTGCCATGGGACCCGATACTCCCGCCTCCGACCCTTGCACGAACCTGCTCCGTAGTCTCGGCGACGCGCTTCGCGAGGCGGCTCCTAGGCTGAACCAGGATCTCCCGTTTCCACAGCGAACGGGGATCACCGATATCGCCGCCGGTGAGGTCCACAGCGACAACCCCGACGTCTGCTCTGTGGCACTCACGATTTGCGTCGCAGGCGGCGTCGAGAAGCGCTACGTCCTCTCGGCTGACGTGGCGGGCGGGCATGCGGTCGTCACCGTCAGCGACGAAGCGGATTTCGAGGAGCGCGTCGCGCTGGTCTCGCCGCCGGGGCGGCCGCTTCAGGAACGCGACGTGCGCGGCGTCTACGACGCCCTCACCACCGACCTCGCCGGCCACTTCGGCACGGAGTCCTGATCCATAGACCCCAGCCCCGGTCACCCATGCTCGCTCAAGTCCTCACCTACGTGCTCTTCCCCGCTGCGGCTACCCTCCTCGGAGGGGTCGTGGCCGCGTTCCGCCCCCCCGGCGCACGGCTCCAAAGCGTCATCCAACACTTCGCCGCTGGCGTCGTCTTCGCCGCCGTCGCCGGCGAGCTTCTGCCCGAGCTGATGCACGAGGCGGCGGCGCTCCCCACCGTCGTCGGGTTCGCCCTCGGCGTCGGGCTCATGCTCGGCGTCAAGCGGCTCACCGAGCGCGAGCCGTCCGAGGCATCCCCGGGTGAAGACAGTGCGAGCGAGACGCGCGGGCTGGTGGCGACAGTGGCCGTGGACGTCGCCATCGACGGCCTCCTCGTCGGGGTGGGCTTCGCGGCGGGGAAGGAGGCGGGCCTGCTCGTGACGGTCGCGCTCACGCTCGAAGTGCTCTTCCTGGGCCTAGCCACGGCGTCGGCCCTCGTCGGAGCGGGGGCCTCGCGGGGCCGGGTCATCGGCACGACCGTGGGGCTCACCGTCCTCCTCGTCGCCGGAGCGGCGGCGGGCGGGGCCGCGCTGGGCTTCCTCACGGGCGGCCTCCTCGCAGGCGTGCTCGCCTTCGGTGTGGCGGCGCTCCTCTACCTTGTCACCGAAGAGCTTCTCGTCGAAGCCCACGAGACCGAAGACACCCCACTCGCCACCGCCACCTTCTTCCTCGGCTTCCTCGCCCTCCTCCTCCTCGAAATGGCGCTCTGACGCGCCGTTCACCTCCGACCGATCCGATGCCTGACCCGCTCCGCCTCGACCTCCCCGTACTCCTCCCGGACGTCCCCGACGCCCGCGACGCCTGCGTGGCCCGCCTCACCGACGCCCTCGCAGCCACATCAGGCGTCGAGCGCGCCCACGTGATTTCAGCGCAGAACGGCGAACCCGACCAAATCTGCTTGCACTACGACCCCGACGCCGTCGCCCTCCCCCGCCTCCGCCGGATCGCCGAGCGCGCCGGTGCCCGGATCACCGGGCGCTACGGCCACGTGCTGTGGGAGGTCAATGGGCTTGCCCATCAACGTCGCGCCCGCACCGTGACGGAGCGGCTGAAGCAGATCGTCGGCGTCGTCGAGGCCGAGGCGAATGCAGCGGGGCCGATCCGGATCGAGTTCGACCGCGAGGCCACGAACGAGGCAGCACTCCAGCGAATGCTCGCCGACCTCGGCGTTACGGTTCCGGCTCCCGTGCCTGCTGCGAACGCCGAGGCG
>JBBSMV010000274.1:0-3797 GCA_038232975.1 Rhodothermales bacterium | reverse complement strand
TTCTACCGCTCGGGCGACTACGACCTGATCGTGCTCGACTCGGCCCCGACGGGCGAGACGCTGACGCTGCTGACGCTGCCGCAGGTGGCGCAGTGGTGGGTCTCGAAGGCGTTCCCGTTCCAGAAGACGGCCTTCAAGCTCGGCGGCTTCGCCGTGCGCAAGACGACCGGCATCCCGCTCGACCGCGGCTACGCTGAGCTCGACCGCCTCTTCGGGGTCCTCGGCGAGATGCAGAAGGTGCTCCAGGACTCCAGCGTGTCCTCGACCCGGCTCGTGATGAACCCGGAGCGCATGGTGATCGCCGAGGCGCGGCGGGCCTACACCTACCTCCAGCTCTACGGCTACGGCGTGGACGCGGTGATCGTCAACCGGATCATCCCCGAGGACGAGGCCGGCGCGGTGCTGGCGAAGTACGTCGCGGCCCAGGCCGGCTATTTGGAAGAGATCGAAGGCAGCTTCGCCCCGCTGCCGGTCCTCCGGGTGCCGCACGTCGGGCAGGAGGTCTTCGGCCTAGAGCTGCTGGCCGAGATCGGGGCCGGCCTCTACGGCGAGCGCGACCCGGCCGAGGTGTTCTACGCCGAGCAGGCCTACCGCATGGAGACCGACGGCGACGCCTACGTGCTCTCGGTCCACCTGCCGTTTCTAAAGGAAGAGGAGGTCACGGCCGAGCAGTTCGGCGACGAGCTGGTGGTGCAGGTCCGCAACCAGCGCCGGAGCTACGGCCTGCCGAACTTCCTGGCGTACTACCACCTCGCCTCGGCCGCGCTCGAGGCGGACTGGCTCCGCGCCCGCTTCGAGCCGCAGCGCGCGGCGTGAGGTAGCGCGAGCGAGCGCGCCGTAGAGCGAGGCGCGCCTTGCCCGTGGTCGGGGCAGCACCAGCACGCGGACACGGCACGCCGGGTCCCTACGATTACGTCGCGAGCATTACGTCCGGTGCGCCGGGGCTGAGGGCGCGTCTTTCCTTCGCGCCGCTCTTGCCGTAGCTTGCGGCCCCTTGCCTTCCCCCTGCTCCCCCTGCCATGCGCCTCTTCGTCACTGCCTTCCTGCTCGCCGCCCTCGCCCTGCCCGTTGCCGCTCAGTCCCCGTCGCGCCTGGACGCGCAGGACCCGGACGCGAACAAGCAATGGGACGACGGTGCCCCCACCGCCGCGCGCGGCGCGAACGACGCGCTGAACGCCGTCCTCCTCGGCCAGCTCGACGAGCGCTCGAACTACGGCGACCTCTGGGGCTACGTGGACCCCGCCACCGGGCGCGAGTACGCGCTGCTCACTGCCCGCTTCCAGGGCCTCAGCATCATTGACCTCGACACGCCCACGCCCACCGAGGTCGCCTTCGTGCCCGGCCTCCGAGACGGCGGGAGCGTCGCCGACGCCAAGGACGTCAAGACCTACGGGCGCTACGCCTACCTCGCCCATGAGTACGACGACGTGCTCGTAATTGACCTCGCTGACCCCACGGACCCGACGGTGGTAGGTCAGATTGACGTGCGGCCGGGCAGCTCCTCCGACGGCTCGCACAACATCCTCATCGAGGGAGACTACCTCTACGTCGTCGGCGGGCGCTCGCCGGGCGGCCTGCGCATCTTCGACCTCGGGGCCGATCCCGTCGCGCCCCCGCTCGTCGGGCAGTACGCCGGTCCGTCCGGGAGCACCTACTACCACGACCTCGACGTGGTCGGCGACACGGCCTACGCCGCCGCGATCTACAACCAGGGCGTCGACGTGCTCGACCTCTCGGACCGCACCGCGCCGACGCTCATCACGACCATCATCTACCCGACGAGCGGCTACATGGGCGCGCACAACGTCTGCGCCGCGCCCGACGGCCAGACGATCTTCGTCGGCGACGAGATCGGGACCGAGCCCTGGACGCGCGCCTTCGACGTGAGCGACCTCGACGACCCCGAGCTGCTGAGCGAACTGATCGTGGACGAGCAGGCCGTCACCCACAACTGCTACGTGAAGGGGGACTTCATCTACATCGCCCACTACACCGAGGGTCTCCAGGTCTTCGACGTGAGCGACCCGGCCAGCCCGGAGCGCGTCGCCTTCTACGACACCTATCCTGGGCCGGGGTTCGGCTTCAATGGCGCGTGGACGGCCTACCCGTACCTCCCGAGCGGGCGCGTGATCGTCTCGGACCTCTCGGGCGGGCTGTTCGTGATCAACGTGACGGTGGACGGCGGCTCGGTCGCCCTCACGGCCGAGGCGACGAGTCCGCTCACGGTCGCGCCCGGCGGCTCGGTGAGCTTTGCCTACACCATCACCAACGACACCGGCAACGCCGCCACAGGCGATCTCTTCTTCACCGCAGAGCGTGGCGGGACCAGGGTGGCGCGGGGGAGAATCCTCTCGGGCACGCTCCCGGCGGGGCAGGCCCGGAGCGGGACGTACACGCAGCAGGTCCCCGCGAGCGCGCCGGCCGGGACGTACACCTACACGCTGAACGTGGGGCGCTTCCCCTCGGACGCAGTTGACGCGGTGCCCTTCACGCTCACCGTCACCGGCTCCAGCCTAGCCGGCACTCCGGCGGCGTGGACCGTCGCTGACGTGACGCCCTGGGCATCCCCCGACGCTCCCGAGTCAGCCACGCCCGGTGCCGCCGACCTCGTAGCCTTCCCCAACCCGTTCGCCGGGGCGACGACGCTGCGCTTCGGGCTGGACGCCGCGGCGGAGGTGCGTCTCGCGGTCTACGACGTGCTCGGGCGCGAGGTCGCCGTGCTGGTCGAGGGCCGGCTGGAGGCCGGGATGCACGAGGCGCGGTTCGACGGACAGGGCCTGCCGAGCGGGGTCTACGCCTACCGCCTGGAGGGGGCCGGTGCCGTGCGCGCCGGGCAGATCACGCTGCTCCGGTAGCCGGCAGCATGCCTGCTGCGCACGCTTCGAGCGGCGGCAAGACGTGCGCCGAACCTGCGAATCGGCAGCAGATTCACACGGTTGAGGTGTGGGCTGCGTATTTTTAGGCGTTCTCCCGCTCACCCATGGGGGACCCCTCACCTACCACCTTCAGGAGGCATTCCCGATGACCAGCATCCGCTTTTTCACCTTTTTCTGCGCCCTCACCCTCGTAGCCTTCGCCGGCTGCGGAGACCGCGACGTGCGCGAGGACGACGACCTGATCGAGGACGATGTCGTGGTCGAGGACGACCTGGTGGACGGCGACAACGCCCTCACCGTCGCCGAAGACGCCGGGCTGACGACGTTCCGCACGGCCGTCGCGCAGGCCGGCCTCGACGAGACCCTCATGGGCCCCGGCCCCTACACCATCTTCGCCCCAAGCGACGAGGCCTTCGAGGCTCTGCCCGCCGGCACGCTCGAGTCGCTCATGGAGGAGGGCGACCGGGACGAGCTCGCCAACATCCTCCGGTACCACGTCGTCCCGCGCCGCGCCATGTCCGGCGACCTGAGCGGCACGCTCACGCTGAACACGGTCGAAGGCCAGCCGCTCACGGTCACGGCCAACGCCGGGACCGTCACCGTGACCGACGCGACGGGCAACACCGCCACCGTCGTCTCGGCCGACAACGAGGCGTCGAACGGCGTCATCCACGTCATTGACCGCGTCCTGATGCCGGGCGACGCCGACATGGACGTAGACATGATGGAAGAGAACAGCTAGAACGGGTAGTGCTATGACTTGACAGGAGAAACAGGGGGCACCGCAGGTGCGGCACCGCAGGTGCGGCACCGCAGGTGCGGCACCGCAGGTGCGGCACCGCAGGTGCGGCACCGCAGGTGCGGCACCGCAGGTGCGGCAGGAACAGGCACCAGACTCACCAACCGGCCCCGTGCCCACTG
>JBBSMV010000273.1:0-3801 GCA_038232975.1 Rhodothermales bacterium | reverse complement strand
TCTGTCCTCTGTCCTCTGTCCTCTGTCCTCTGTCCTCTGTCCTCTGTCCTCTGTCCTCTGTCCTCTGTCCTCTGTCCACCGACTCACCGACCAACCGACTCGTCGAACAGGTCGGCGCGCATCTCGTCGGAGAGGGAGCGGACGACGGCTTCGAGCGAGCCGGTCTCGGCGTGGACCCGGCGCTGGCGCTCGTAGGAGGCCCCGTCGTCGAGGAACATCTGCACGTCGTCCAGTTCGCTCCGGCAGCCGAGGTCGTCGGCGAACGGCGTCACCTGCTCGACGAGGGCGGCAATCTCCTCACGGAGCGGGGCGTGACCGCCGCTGTTGTCCGTGATGATGTCGGCGTCGAGGCCGTGGCGGACGGCGCGCCACTTGTTCTCGCGGACGATCCACGCCCGCAGAATGTCGACGTAGTTGCCGTCGTCGTAGGCCGTGCCGAGGCAGACCACGAGGCTCTGGATGAGGGCGGTGAGCGCGCAGACCTCCGTCAGCGTCGAGGGCACGTCGCAGACGCGGATCTCAATGGTCCCGAAGTCCGGGTGGGGGCGGATGTCCCACCAGATTTCGCGGACCGTCTGGATGGCGCGCGCCCGGATGAGGGTGTTCATGAACGCCTGGAACTCGCCGTAGTTGGCGAGCCGGAACGGGAGACCGGCCGTCGGCATCCCCTCGAAGATCTTCGAGCGCGCGCTCGCCAGGCCCGTGTCCTCGAAGTCAATGAACGGCGACGAGGCCGAGAGCGCGAGCAGGTGCGGGATGTAAGTCGTCAGCGCGTTCGAGAGCGCAATCGCCTTCTCGCCGGACGAGACGCCGACGTGGACGTGGAGACCGTAGATCAGCAGCCGCCGCGCGGGCCACTGGATTTTGTCGACGAGCATCTGGTAGCGCTCGTTCGGGAAGATCTTCTGGTCGCGCCACTGCGCGAACGGGTGCGTGGCGGCCAGCGCGAAGCCGAGGCCGACCTCGTCGCCGATGGCGAAGACCTCCGCGAGCGTGGCCGCGAGGTCGGCGCGCGCCTCGGGGACGTTCTCGCAAATCCCGGTGATGACCTCGAGGGTCGACTGGGTCAGCTCCTGCTTGATCTTCGGGTGGTCGCCCACGCGGCCGAGGATGTCGAGCGAGCCGGAGGTCAGGTTCATCGTGTCCGGGTCGAGAATCTGGACCTCCAGCTCGACGCCGAGCGTCGGGCGGGGCGAGGAGCGGAAGGGGATCTGGTTCTGGGAGTTGAAGGCGGTGAGCGGCATGATCGGGACCAGGGCGGTGGACAGTGGGACGGTAGACGGTGAGACGGTGGACGGGGTGCCGTAGGGACATGGCGTGCCATGTCCGGCCTCGGTGGCGTGCCCAACCAGGGCGGTGTCGAGTGCGAAGACCGGGACCCTAAGAAAACGGATACGGAGGTCCCTAAGAAAACGGATACGGAGGTAGGGTGCAACTCTATTCTTCCGGTGTATTCTGCCGGGCACCGCCGGGCGCGTCCCGCGTAGGCACGGCAAAACCGACGCCTCTCCCATGCACGATCACAGCACGCACGACCACGGCGCGCGCGACGAGAGCAAGGCCGCCATTGCGGCGAGCCTCGGGGTGGCGGTGCTGATGCTCGTCGGCAAGCTCGCGGCCTTCTTCATCACCGGCTCGACGGCGATCCTCTCGGACGCGCTCGAATCGGTGATCCACCTGTTCGCCACGGGGATCGCGGCGCTCAGCCTGTGGTACGCCGCGCAGCCGCCGGACCCGCAGCACCCCTACGGGCACGGCAAGATCGCCTACTTCTCGTCGGGCTTCGAGGGCGTGCTGATCGCGGTCGCCGCGCTCGGAATCCTCTACGCCTCCGTCGAGGCGCTCGTCACGGGGCCGGAGCTCGAGCAGCTCGGCCTCGGGCTGGTGATCACGGCGGCGCTCGCGGCGGTCAACGCGGTGCTCGGGTTCGCGCTGATCCGCATCGGGAAGCGGCAGAACGCGCTCGTGCTCGTCGCCAACGGGCAGCACGTGCTCACCGACATGTGGACCAGCCTCGGGGTGCTCGCCGGGGTCGGCCTCGTGTGGGCCACGGGCGTGCTGTGGCTCGACCCCGTGGTCGCGCTCCTGGTCGGGGCCAACATCCTCTGGACCTCGGCGCGCCTGGTGCGCGGGGCCTACGAGGGGCTGATGGAGAAGGCCGACACCGCCGACACCGAGCGGATCGTCGCCCGGCTGGAGGTGGCGCAGCAGGCGGGGCGCATCAGCGGGTGGCACCAGCTCCGCCACCGCCGGGTCAACGACCAGCTCTGGGTGGAGCTGCACCTGCTCTTCGCGCCGCAGCTCTCGATCACCGAGGCCCACGCCCGCGCCTCGGCCGTCGAGGCCGAGGTCCGCGCGCTCTTCCCCGAGTCGGCCGTCCTCGTGACCTCGCACCTCGAACCCGAGACCCACGAGCACGCCGCCGAGGAGACCGAGCACCGCCACGACGCTTTATCGGAAGACAGTGGACGGTGACCAGAAGACAGTGAACAGTGGACGGACTGCCCAGAGCAACCGGCTGCGCTGTATCCTCCGCCCCGTCCGAAGCCGACTGGGTAATCCGACGGTGTAGGGACACGGCGTGCCGTGTCCGAATGCACCGCTCGTCCCCACCACGGGCAAGGCGTGCCTTGCCCCTACGGTCGTCAGGGGTCTAGGTGAGGGGCCTTACTCCACGCGGTCGTTGAGGCCGGAGACGCCCTCCTGCTGGGCGCAGTGGTCGCAGCAGTAGAACGTCCCGCCGCCACCACGAGCGGCTTCGAGGCCGTGGCCGAGGATGCGGACGCCGCAGTGCGCACAGCTCGGGGCGAGCTTCTGGGCGGCGCACTCGATGGAGTCGAACGTGTACTGGTCGCCGGTGACGGTGGTGACGGTGAACGCCTTGTCGTAGTCGTTGCCGCAGGTGTCGCAGGTAGGCATGGCCGGTGCGGGAAAGGAGAGGGAGAGAGCGAAGAGGAGCAGGAATCTACGGGCGCGCGTATCCTCGTGCCGAGAAAACCTCCCTGCTCCTCCGATGCCCGACCCGACCCCTGCTCGCGCCCGTGCCCTCGCCCGGCTGACCCGGATCGAGCGCGACGCGGCCTACGCCGACCTCCTCGGCGGCGGCTCGTCCGCAAGTAGCTCTGCCGTGAGCGAAGAGGACGCGCGCGAGGAGCGGCAGGCCGCCGAGTACGTCGCCGGCGTCACCCGGCAGCGGCGCTGGCTGGACTACCTCATCGCCCACTTCTACCGGGGCGACCTCGGCGCGATGGAGGACACGCTCCGGCAGGTGCTCCGCCTCGGGCTGTACGACATCCTCTTCCTCCGCACGCCGCCGCACGCCGCCGTGAACGAGGCCGTTGAGCTAGCCAAGCGCGAGGTCCGGCCGAAAGCGGGCGGCCTCGTCAACGGCATCCTCCGCGCCGTGCTCCGCGAGACCAGCCACCTGCCCGCGCCCGAGACGGGGAGCCTGGCGCGCGACCTCGCCGTGCGCCACTCGCACCCGACCTGGATCGTCGAGCGCTGGCTGGGGCGCTACGGCGAGGCCGAGACCGCCGCGCTGCTCGCGCACGACAACGCCCGCCCGCGCTACGCCCTCCGCGTCAACACGCTCCGAACCACGCCGGAGGCGCTCGGCGAGACGCTCGGCGCGCTCGGGGTAGACTGGACGCCCTCGCGCTGGCTCGACGACTTCCTGACCGTAGACCGGCTGCAACCTGTCCTGCACGCCGGGCTGCTGGCCGACGGCACCGTTGCGGTGCAGGACGAGGCGGCCGGCCTCGTCGCGCGCGTGCTCGACCCGCAGCCGGGCGAGACGGTCCT
>JBBSMV010000272.1:0-3824 GCA_038232975.1 Rhodothermales bacterium | reverse complement strand
CCCGTCGGCGAGGCGCACGAGGTCGTCGGCGGCGGCGACGCGGAAGAGGAGCGGCGTGCGGAAGTCCTGCCGCAGGCCCTGCACGTCGGGGCCGAAGTGCTGGAGCGTGAAGGCCAGCCGGAGCTGCCGGAAGCCGGTGTAGTAGAGCGCGCCGACGTCGAAGAGCACGTCCGAGAAGCGGTCCTCGTCGAGGGACTCCACGACGTACTTCGCCTGCACGCCGATGGTGAGGCGGTCGGTGAAGCGGCGCGCCGCCGCGAGGCCGAGCATGACGTCGCCGGCGTCCACGCTCCGCCCCGTCCCCTCCGGCTCCAGGACGGTCGTCTCCTCGAACGGCTCGATCCCGAAGCGGACGACGCTGAGGGCGAGCGCATACGGCCCGAGCGGCGTCGCCACGACGACGGCGTCGAGCGAGCTGTTGACGATCCACTCGTTGTGGGTGAAGGCCACCTGCCGCGCCTCGGCGAGCGGGAGCGCGCCGACGTTCCAGAAGACGGCGTTGGCGTCGTTGGTGAGCGCGGCGGCGGCCTCGCCGAGGGCGCTCTCGCGCGCGCCGAGGGCGATCTTGAGGAACTGGAAGCCCGCCGAGCCGGACTTCTCGAACTCGAACCCCTGGTCTATCTGCGCCTGCGCGCCGGAGGCGAGTAGAAGCCCGGTGAGGAAGACGGCGTACCCAAAGCGTAGTCTCATAGCCTCCTCACTTGATGATGACGAGCGTGCCCTGGGCGGTCCCGACGTCGGACTGGACGGTCCAGAAGTAGATGCCGGGGGCAGTGCGCTGGCGGGCCTCGGAGAGCTGGTCCCAGACCTCCTGCCCGCTGTCCGGGTTGTCGTGCTCGAGCGTGCGGATCAGCTCGCCGCTGGCGGTGTAGATGCGGATCGTGGCGCGCGGGGGGAGCTTGTTGAAGACGATGGAGTTGGCGTCCTCCGGCGTGGGGAAGGAGCGCTCGCGGAAGGGGTTGGGGAAGACCTGCACGTCCATCGCGTCCGCGGCGGCGTTGCTCGCCACCGTCACCGGCTCGGCGTTCCGGTTGGTCAGCCAGCTCTCGTCGCCGTCCTCGTCCACGGCCGTGACGGCGTAGACGTAGCCGAACCCGAGGCTGACCTGGGTGTCCTGCACCCGCCACAGCCCCAGCTCCCGGTCGAAGTAGCGCGTGCTGTCGGTCCCGCTGACGCGCACGCGGCGCGGGCTGCCCGGCTCGAAAGGCCCGATGAAGCCGAGCTCGCTGCGGTAGATGTTGTACTGGACGATGCGCGCGCCCGAGAGCGGGTCCACCCACGTCCGGTCGAGGGGCGGCCAGGTGAGGGAGACGGCCGGCTCGGCTCCGGGGAGCGCGACGACCTCGAGGGGCGGTGCGGGCGGCGGCACGGCCGCGACCCGGTAGTTCGCCTCGTAGAGCGCCGCCGCGCGGTCTATGCTCGCCTGGAGCGAGTCCAGCCCGGCACCCAGCTCGTCCTGTGCCTCCAGCCCGTCGAGCGCCACGTCGAGCGGGATGCCGTTGACGGCCTCGGCGAAGGCGAGGCGGAGGGTCTCTCCAGGCTCGAGGTCGTAGGGACCGCAGCCGAGCAACGTCAGGGGCGTCAGCCGCTCGTCGGGGCCGGCCTGGAGCGCGGTGTCCTCGCCCGAGAGGACCGCGTAGAGCGCAGCGGACGTCGTGTTGGCCGTCGTGAGCCGGTTCTGGTTGCCCAGGAGCTGCGCCCAGAAGACCGTCGCGGGCTGCGCCTCGCCGCCCGTGCCCGGCGGGGCGTCGAGGAGCGCGACGCCCGCGTAGCCCGTCGTGCGCAGCTCGTCGCGCTCGGCCCAGTAGTTCCCCACGTCGCCGGGCAGGTCGAAGTTGGGGGTGTCGTCGTAGGCGTAGACGAGCGCGCGCTCGGCGTCGTAGGCGACGCGCTCGTCGGTGCGGTTGAAGTCGTCGCCCCAGCCGTTGTGGACGTTGACGTCCTGGTAGCTCGGGCGTAGGAGGTACGGGAGGCCGACAAACACGTCCTCCAGCGGCCCGCCCGTCTCGTTCGTCACCGCGTAGTCCAGGAGAATGAAGGTGTTGAGGCTGCGGAAGCTCCACGCCCGGCTCGTCCGGCGGACCCGCAGCCCCGCCGTCGTGGTGAACTCGGCCGTGATCGTCTCCTCGGCCTCGCCCGGGTCGTAGCCCGGCTCCCCGACGAAGTTTTCAGTCTCCACGATGGGTACGACGGTGGCCACCTCGATGGTCTGGAACGGACCTAACTCGTCGAAGAAAACCGCGTCGGCGGGGTCGCGCCCGCCGATCCAGAGGCCGGCCCCGGCGTGATAGGAGCGCTGCTCCTCCTTCGAGGCCAGCTCGTCCGGGCCGCCGGGCCAGTCCATGCTCGGGAAGTACTCGAACGGGTCGAGCGGCGCGGGCGCGCCGAGGGTGCCGTCGTCCTTCGCCGTCTCCCACAGCTCGCCCCGGTCGTGGACGCGGAAGTCGGCCTCGCGGACCTGGGCGGCGGCGGGCGCGGCGGCGAGGAGGAAGACGAGAAGGCTGTACCTCCTCAACCCCCCGCTCGGGCCGCGCATCGCGTTGCTCAGGCGCGGTCCAAGCTGTCCCCCTCGCCGAGCGGGACAGCCGCGCGACGATGAAGCGTAGCGACCTACGTGCGACGGGGGGTCCGGCAGCGGACGAGCAATCGTGTGTTGCCTACTCATCGGAAGTCGTAGCGGACACCGAACAGGACGCGGCGCGGGGGGAAGTACGTCTGGGCGCTGATGTCATAGCCGAAGGCGTCCACGGTCGAGACCGTCCCGTCCTCGACGAAGTCGGCCGTCGCCTCGGGGTCGAAGACGGCGTCGCCGAAGGAGCGGAGGTTCTTCGTGTCGAAGAGGTTGGTGACGTTCGAGTAGAGGGCGAGCGCGTGCGTGCCGAGCGTGAACTGCTTCTCGAGGCGGAGGTCGAGCTGGTGGATCGCCGGGAAGCGCTGGTTGTCCACGGTGCTCGGCGGGTCGTCGGGACCGAGGTAGGTGAAGACGCGCCCGCTGACGTAGCGGCCGAGCACGCTGAGGCTGGTGCCGCCGAGGGCGCGGTCGTACCACCGGCGGCCGGCGGTGGGGTAGCGCAGGAAGAGGTTGGCGCGGACGATGTGCGGCCGGCTGAACGTCTTCTCGGTGGCGAGGCGCTGGCTGGCCTCGTCGTCGTAGATAAACGTCGGGGTGCCGGTCGTGTCGTAGTTGACGCGGCCGGGCGTGGCGCGCCCCTCGACGGTGCGCGAGAAGCTGTAGTTGAGGTCGAACGTGACGTGGCGGCTGAAGAGCGTGCGGAAGTTCACCTCGAAGCCGCGCGCGTCGCCGTAGTCCCCGGAGAAGTTGCTGACGAAGGTGCCCGTCGGGAGCGACACGATGCGGTCGAAGAGGCCGACGCGCGGGAGCACCTGGTCGAAGATGTCCTTGTAGAAGCCGGTGACGTCGAGCACGCCGACGTCGCCGAACTGCTGGGCGATGCCGACCTCGAAGGCGACCGTCTTCTCGGGCTTGAGGTCGTCGAGCGAGAGCGCCACGACGCGCTCGGGGTCGCCGCCCTGAGAGATGGCATGGGTGAGGCCGGCCGGGCAGCTCCGCAGCCCCTCCGTAGGCAGCCCGAGATCGTAGGCCCGCTGGCACTCGACGATGTACTGCGGGCGGAAGTAGCCGAGCTCGAACATCCGGTCGAGCGGCGGGAGTTGGTAGAAGTGCCCGTAGTTGAAGTGGAGCACCGAGCCGTCGGTGATCGGGTACGAGACGCCGACGCGCGGGCTGAGGCGGTGGAACGAGGGCGACGGCGTGCGCGGCTTGTCGAAGACGTTCTCGAAGCTGTACTTCACGCGGCCGTTCT
>JBBSMV010000271.1:0-3825 GCA_038232975.1 Rhodothermales bacterium | reverse complement strand
TGCCCCGTCGAGGCGATCTACGCCGACGACGAGCTGCCGGCCAAGTGGGAGCACTACACCGAGTGGAACGCCTACCTCGCCGAGCAGTGGCAGGGCCTCGGCTACAACATCACCGAGAAGAAGGACGAGCTGCCGACGGCCGAGGAATACGCGACCGAGCCGCAGCTCAGCCAGAAGTCCGAGGAGGACATCCTGACGTGGGAAGGCGCGGAGTAGGCTGCCGCCTCGCGCTCGGCCTGCTCGTCGGCCTCGCCGCCTGTACCGCCGCGCCCGAGGCACCGGAGCCTCCCGAACGCTCCACCGAGTGGCCGGACGCGCCGTGGGAGGAGGCGCGCCGCCGCGGCGCGACGTTCCGCGCCGTCGGCAACGAGCCGGGCTGGTACGTCGAGGTGTTCGCCGACAGCCTCGTTCTCGCGGCGAGCTACGGCGAGGAGGTCTACCGCTTCACTGAGGTCACCACGTCGCCCGCCGGGGCCGAGCCGTTCGTCTACCGCGCCGCCTCGGAGGGGCACGCCCTCACCGTCACGCACTCGGCCGCGCCGTGCCGCGACGCCATGAGCGGCCAGCCGTTCGAGACGACCGCCACCGTCACGCTCGACGGGCAGACCTTTCGCGGCTGCGGGCGGGTGCTGGAGTAGCCGTCAGCGCAGGCGCGTGATCCGCTGCGTCTGCGCCCGGCCTTCTGCCACGAGCCGGACGACGTACACCCCGCTCGGCAGGCCGCGCGCGTCGAGCGTAGCGCGGTGCGCTCCGGCCCCTTGGACCTCGTCTACGAGCACGGCCACGCGTCGGCCCAGGGCGTCGTAGACCGTGAGGCGCACCAGCCCGCGCTCGGCGAGGCGGTACGGAATCTCGGTCCGGGCGCTGAACGGGTTGGGGTAGCTCGCGGCCAGCCCGAACGCCTCCGGCGCGGTCGTTCCTAGCGCCTCCGGCGTGCGGAGGTCGTGGACCGCGCCCGGCGTGAGGAGGTCGCCGTCGCCGTCGTAGGCAAGCCACTCGTCGCCGGAGCCGAGTGCCGCGCCGTCGGTTACGGTCGCGTCGAAGCGGTCGCTGGCGAGGACGGTGCCGGGATAGGTTCCCGCGTTCATCGTGTAGACGTACTCGCCGACGGGCGCGCGGCCCGGCACGCGCTGGCTGAACGAGAGCGTGAACGTCTCGGGCGGCGTGAGGAACACCGTGTTCGGGCCGATCAGCGGCGTGCGCACCGAGCCGTTCGGCAGCCGCGCCTCGCTCCAATACTCGAACACCGCCGGGCCGCCCGGGCCGACGGCGAACGTGGCGTCGAAGAACACCCGCTCGCCGCGCGCGAGGACGACGGGGACCGGGCTCGTCGGCGTGAGCGTCACGGCGAGGGGCGGCGCGGTCTCGGTCACGCTCAGCCGGTAGGGCTGCCGCCAGTCGCTCGGCCCGACGCCGTCGTGGCGGACCCGGACGAGGTAGGCCCCGGCCGGGAGCGGCACGTCGGGAATCTCAACGCTCGTCACGCCCGGCGCGAAGTCGAGGCCGAACGCCGAGTCGTTGGTCGCATACGGGTCGAGCGGGGCGTCGTAGAAGTCGAGCCGGCCGCCCAGCCCGGCGCTCGGCTCGAGCGCGAGGCGCACGGCCCCGCCCGTCGTCTCAACGGCGTACCAGTCGGGGTCGTCGGTGCGCGCGCCGTCGGGGACCTGCGCCGAGCGGACCGTCGCGGTCCCGGCATACGTCGTGCCCGTGGCGATGGCGTAGGCAAAGGCGGGATAGTCGCCCTCGTCGAGGCCGCGGATCACGGCGTCGGTGTCTTCCTGGAGGTCGAGGTGGTAGACGTCGGTCAGGAGCGTGTCGGCGAGGCGGTAGGGGGTGCCGTCGGAGGGGACGGGCACCGCGCCGTCGTAGAGCCACTGCCGCGCGAGGTCTACCACGAGGTCGCCCGAGGTGCCGACGTCGCTCGTGAGCCAGGTGTAGCGGACGTTCGTCGGGAGCGGCATCGCCGGGTTGTCGGTCGTGCCGTCCCACGCCTTGCTAAAACCCTGCTGCTGGCCGGCGATGTTGATGCCGGTGATGAGGTCGTCCTCGTCGCCGTCGCAGTTGACGTCGTCGGTGTGCCAGCCGAAGCCGTTGCCCTCGCTGCCGCCGAAGAGGTAGGGGCCGGGGCTGTCGCAGAAGAAGCAGGTGTAGCTGTAGCGGAGGTCGCGCGTGGCCGACGAGTTGATGTCGGGCGTGCCGTCGCGCAGCGTGGAGTCGGCGGCGGTGGAGTCGGCGCGGAAGGGGTTGCCGAAGAAGTTGCTCCCGCGGTGCGGCGTGGCGACGGTGACGAGCTTCGCCACGCGGTGGCCGTCCGGCTGCGCCGGATCGCCCCACCATTTCGGCGTACCGCCTTCGCGTCGCTGGAGGTACTCGCGCGCCGTCAGCCCGCCCATCGAGTGCCCGACGAGGACGACTTTCTCCTTACCGGGATTCGCCGCGAGGACCCGCTCGATCATCCGCCCGAGCGCGTAGCCCTGCTTGAGGGCGGCCTCCTCGTTCGAGTCCGACTCCGAGGCGAAGAACCCGCCGGGCGTGTCGCCGCTGTTGACCTCGAGGACCGGGTGGCCGGGGTCCTCGTTCCAGAAGTTCTCGAAGTTGTCGGCGTAGAGGCACCCCGGCGCGAGGGCGTCGTCCTCGTTGACGAACTGGATCAGCACGTCGTCGTCGGGCGTGTCGAGGAGGCCGTCCGGCCCGGCGATGCGCTCCTCGTTCTCGTAGGCGTTGAGCACGGCGTGGAACACACCGGCGCGCGGTCCCCAGACGGCGTTGACGGCCGGCTCGTTGGTGAACGGCTCCCAGCTCTCCTGGCTGCCGGTGAAGCCGTGGAGGAAGAGCATCGGGTAGGGGCAGTCGCCGGCCGGCTGCGCCAGGGCGGGCGCGGCAACGAGCAGGAGGGCGAGGGCGGCGTAGCGAGAAAACATGGAGCGCTGGATTTAGCTGGATTTAGAGGGCGTCGCGCAAGATACGCGGTGCCGCCTCCGCTCGAAACCCGGTACCCGCCGCGCCGGTTGGGACGGCTCCCCTCTCCGCTAGCCTGCGCCTCTATGCCCGCGACATTCGGCAGGTACTGAGCGTGGGCATGACCGTCGAAACCTACCCGGACGACCTGCCGCTCCCGAGCTACCTCGTCTTGGGCTGGATCGGGACTGAACGCGAGAAGCCGGAGCCGGTACACGTGGTAGCGGCCGACGACGACGCACGTCATCACGGCCTCCCGGCCCGACCTCGAACGATGGGAGCCTGATTACACGACACGGAGAAAATCATGAGCGAGACGAGAGACCGCTGCGTCTTCTGCAGAGGCGGCCGGCTGGCACCAGGCCACACGACGATGACGCTGGAGCGCGACGGGGCGACGGTCGTCGTCAAGCGCGTGCCCGCGCTCGTGTGCGACGCCTGCGGCGAGGCGTACCTCGAAGAAGAGGTGGTGGAGCGGCTCTTCCACGACGCCGACGAGGCCGTGGCCCGCGGCGCGGAGGTCGAGGTGCGGCGGTATGTGGCCGCGTAGCCGAAACAAACGATGCTCAACCTAGACTTCGGGTGAAGCGCTCCCAAAAGGCTTCGGCGATCTCTTTGGCTTGGTGGAGCTTGTGGTCCGGGGTCCACACGGCGCGCGAAATGGGATCGAAGCCGAGCGACCTCTCCTTCTCGCCGGTCCGCGCGCGGATCTCCTGTTGGAAATGAGGCTCCAGGCCGTAGTGTGAGCGCCTGTCGCCGCGCTGGTATTCAAGTCCCGTCCGGCCCTGCCAGTCAGGATCGCCAATGCAGATACGGGCGAGGCTCTTCTTCTCCCCGTTCGCCGTAGCCTCGGCCAAGAATGCGGTG
>JBBSMV010000270.1:0-3836 GCA_038232975.1 Rhodothermales bacterium | reverse complement strand
CTTCTCGATGCCGGGCGAGTCGGTCGCGTGCGTCACGTCGAGCACGAGCGCGACGTCCGGTTCGAGCCGGTAGGCCGCCATCCGCGCGCCGTGGCCGCCGATCTCCTCCTGCACCGCGTTGAGGCCTACGACCGCCGCCGTTCGCTCTTCCCCCTGGGCCGTGAGACGCCGGAGCGCTTGGGCGACCACGAACCCGCCGAGCCGGTTGTCGAGCGCTCGTCCGACGATCCGGGTGTCTGTGAGTGCCTCGACCGAATCGACGTAGACCGCCGGGTGCCCGACGCGGACACCGCGCGCGGCGACCTCGTCCTTGCTCGACGCGCCGATGTCGAGGAAGAGCTCTTCGAGCTTCGGGGCCTTCTCCTCTTCCTTCCGGTCGCGGAGGTGGATCGCCGTGTTACCGACGACGCCGAGGACCGGGCCGTCCGACCCCAGAATGCGGACCCGCTTGCCGCGCGCGACCGCGTGGTCGCTCCCGCCGATCCGGTCGATGTGGAGGAAGCCCTCGTCGGTGACGTACTTCACCATGAAGCCGATCTCGTCGGCGTGGGCTTCGAGGAGGACCGTCGGGCCTGGGCCATCGAGTGTTGCCCATACGTTGCCGTAGGCGTCGCTCTCGACGCGGTCGGCGACGGGCTGGACGTAGGCCGTCCACTTTTTCCGGCCGGGCGTCTCGAAGCCGGTCGGGCTGGGGGTCGAGAGGAGGTCGAAGAGGAAGGCGCGGTCGGCGTCGGTGAGGGGCATGGTTGGGCGCTTCGCTGTGGGCTGGATGTCCGGGTAAGGTAGAGCCGAGACTCCGCATCTGAGGGTCGATGCAGAGTCTTAGCTGCGCGGCCCTGAGACTTCGGGAGCTGCCGATGTGTTTGATCGCGCTGCGGAAAAGACAGGGCGCTCAGGCCTTCCGAACCCGTTCGTAGGCCGGACCGACTTCACGTTCGGGACTTCGGAGACCGACGACGTGCGGCTGGCGGTCTACGACATCCTCGGGCGCGAGGTGGCCGTCCTCGTCGACAGCAGACTCGAGGCCGGTACCCACAAGGCGACGTTCAACGCGCGCGGGCTGGCTGCGGGCGTCTACGTCTATCACCTCACGGTCGGCAGCAAGGCGCAGTCGGGCCGTGTGACGGTGGCTCGCTAACCCGCTGCCAGGCGGGCGCGCCGCGGGGCAACCCCGGTGCCACCGCCTGAGGCACAGCCGCCCCTGGAGCTTCGGCTCCGGGGGCGGCATCTTTTTACGCGCCCGGCCCTCCGGTGCACCGCCCGGCAACGGGCGAGGGACCACTCGGAAGGTGGAACCCGGTGACAGCGGGGCTGTGGAAGGCGCGACCCTACTATCGCGCCCATGACACTCCGCCTTTTCGCCCTCCTTCTCTTCGCCGTTGCACCCGTCTGCGCCCAGAGCATCGACGCGCCGGAGCCGCTCGTGGTGATGAACCTCGCGGCCCACCCCGACGACGAGGACGGCCTGACGCTCGCCCACTACCGCTGGGCGCACGATGCCGTCGCCTACTCGGTCATCTACACGCGCGGCGAGGGCGGGCAGAACGAGATCGGCCCGGACCTCTACGAGCGCCTCGGCGCTATCCGCACCGACGAGACCGAGCGCGCCGGCCGCATCCTCGGCTCCCAGGTCCGGTTCCTCAACTTCTACGATTTCGGCTACTCGAAGTCCGCCGCCGAGGCGTTCGACACGTGGGGCGGGCGCGACGCGGTGACGGCCCGCCTCGTCCAGGTCCTCCGCACACTCAAGCCGGACGTGGTCTTCACCAACCACGACACGCTCACCGTCGGGCCGCAGACGCAGCACGGGCAGCACCAGGCCGTCGGGCTTTCGGCCTACGACGCCTTCGCCCTCGCCGCCGACCCGTCGTACCACCCCGAGCAGCTCGCCGAGCCGGGGGTGGACCTGTGGCAGCCGAAGCGCCTCTTCCTCCGCCTCTGGCGCGGCCCCGGCGGCGAGCGCGTAGACGTCAAGGTACCCGTCGGCGACCTGGTCCCCGGCCGCGACGTGTCGGCGGCCGACCTCGCCGTCGAGGCCGCGGCCGAGCACCGCTCGCAGGGGTTCGACAAGTTCGCCCCGCGCTTCCGGGCGGACACGACCTACTTCCAGCTCCTGCGCGCCGCGCCGGGCGTCGCGCCGCTGCCGCCGAACGCCACCGACCTCGCCGCCGGCCTCACCCCGAACCGGAGCGCGGCCGACCTCCCACTCGCCACGCTCCTCGACACCGGCCGGCTGACGGCCTCGCTCCGCGACGGCGAGGGTCTCCGCCTCGACGCCGACCGCGCCGTGCCGGGGCAGACGGTGCCTGTCTACTGGCGCTTCGGGACGCGGTTCTCGCCGGCCGGCCGGCCGACGCCGGTCGAGATCGTCTTCACCGGGGCCGTGGACACCGTCGTGACGGTCCCGCCGGAGAACGCCTCGAACACGGTGCCCATCGCCTATCTCCACCTCCCGGCCGACGCCGCGCCGACGCTCCCGAAGGCCGAGCGCCAGTACGACCGCTTCCTCAGCACGCCGCCGGTTCAGTACGCCGTCCGCCTGCCCGGCCAGCCCGCGGCGATCTACACTGCCGAGCACCTCCCCCTCGAAATCGCCCCGCCGATCACGGTCGAGCTGCCCGAGGGCGTCGTCCGGCTGCGACCCGGCGCGAACACGCTCGCCTACCGCCTCCGCATTGACGATGGGGAGGCGACAGGGGCCATCGTTCAGCTCGCCATTGCCCCGCCCTCGCAGCCTAACATCCGCGTCCGCCCGCTCGTCGTCGAGGAGCAGACCGTGGCGAAGGGGGTCGGCTGGAGCGACGAGGCGTTCTCGTTCACGCTCCCCGACGACGTGCCGCCGGGCGACTATGCGCTTCGCCTGGAGGCCCGCCCGGTCCCGACCCCGGCGGTGTGGACGCCGGCCACGGCGAAGCGCACCGCGCGCGTGCTGCCTCCGGTCGAGGTCCCGAAGGGTCTCCGCATCGGCTTCGTCACGAGCTACGACGACACGACCGAGCGCGCCCTCCGCGACCTCGGCGCGACCGTCGTCCCGCTCGACTCGGCGGCGCTGGCCTCGGGCGACTTCGCCGGGCTGAACACGATCGTCGTGGACATCCGGGCCTACCTCGTCCGCCCCGATCTCCGGCGCTACAACGACCACCTCCTCGATTGGGTGCGCGGCGGCGGGCACCTCGTGGTGACGTACCAGAAGACGTTCGAGTGGAACCCGGAGTACGACGACCCCTTCGACGCGGAGAAGAAAAACCCGGCGGGCTTCGCGCCCTACCCGCTGCTGCTCGGCCGGAACCGCGTGACCTACGAAGATGCGGCCGTGACCCTCCTCGATCCCGAGTCGGTGCTCTTCCACGCGCCGAACGAGATCGCGCCGGGGGACTGGGACGGCTGGGTGCAGGAGCGCGGCCTCTACTTCCCCGCCGAGTACGACGCCCGCTACACCGAGCTGCTCTCGATGCACGACCCCGGCGAGGCCCCGCTGACCTCGTCCACGCTGCTGGCCGAGGTCGGCGACGGGACGTACCTCTACACCGCGCTCGGGTGGTACCGGCAGCTCGCCGCCTACAACCCCGGCGCGACCCGGCTCTTCGCCAACTTCGTCAGCCTCCCGCTCGTGGACGGCCGCGCGGCCGGTGGGCGCTGACGCTCGCGCCGAGCGCACGGCGGAGGCGCGCTCTCGCCCGGTGCTATGACGCCGCTCGCCCCGCCGCCGCGCTTCGCCGAGGCGCGCTTCGAGACGTACCGCCCGCAGAACCCGGCGCAGGCCGAGGCCCGCGCCCTGGCCGAGCGGTTCGCCGAGCGGGTGCGCGCCCGCTACGCCGGTCCCGGCTTCCTCCGCT
>JBBSMV010000269.1:0-3836 GCA_038232975.1 Rhodothermales bacterium | reverse complement strand
TCCGACGCCTCCGGGGCCTGGCTCCGGGGGCGTCGGC
Organism: Rhodothermales bacterium; assembly: GCA_038232975.1. GTDB lineage: Bacteria > Bacteroidota > Rhodothermia > Rhodothermales > JANQRZ01 > JANQRZ01. The sequence goes on along the minus strand of JBBSMV010000269.1, from coordinate 3,799 downwards.
GTGTTCGGGGGTGTCGCATAGGTAGAAGCTAGAGGGCGTTGAGGTTTTCGATTCCTCCCTTGAGGGAGGGGCGGCGAAGCCGACGGAGGGTGTCTTCGGAGCCGCGTGCGGGCACGGACACCCCACCCGCTTCGCGGGAGCCCCCTCCAGGGGGCGGTCACAAGGCAAGGGACCAACGCTCAACGCCCTCTTAGGCACTCAGCCGGCCCGAGCGAGGCGAGCCGACTGCGGCCTCGATTCTATCGTTCGGTTGCTAGGGGCTACATATATTGGCCCCTATTCACCCCCATCGCGTGAAGGCTCAGGATAACGGCAGATGCCTACGCTCTCATGGACAAGCCGCTGTACCCGAACGCCGTGCCCACTTCCACTTCGAACTCCCGGCTGCACACCGCGCTCCGCTGCGGCGACCCGGAGGCCGCCGACCGGCTCTTCGCCCTCGTCTACGACGAGCTCCGCGCCCAAGCCCACCGCCTCCGGCTCCGGCACGGGGCCGGCTCCACGCTCAACACCACCGCCCTCGTCCACGAGGCCTACCTCCGCCTCGCCGGGCGGAACCTGACACTCTGGCACGACCGAGAGCACTTCCTCGCCGTGGCGGCCACAGCCATGCGCTTCGTCCTCGTGGACCGCGCCCGGAAGCGCCAGGCCCTCAAGCGGAGCGGGCTCCGGCACCGCGAGCCGCTCGCCGAGGACGACTTCGCTGGCTCCTCGCCCACGCTCGCCGTCGGCGGCTGGGAAGTCGAGGTGCTCGACCTCGACGCGGCGCTGGAGCGCCTGGAGGCGCTGAGCGCGCGGCTCGCGGCCGGCGTCGAGCTCCGGTTCTTCGGGGGGCTGACCGCCGAGGAGGCAGCCCGCGTCCTCGGCCTCTCCTCCCGTACCGTGGACCGCGACTGGTTCAAGGCGAAGGCGCTCCTCCAGCTCTTCCTCGAAGAGGCTGCCTCGTGACCCGCGAGCCACCGGGATTACGTTTCGCATCCTACCGGCACTGCGGCCGGCCGTGCCCGCCTGCGGCGTAGGCAAAAGGCCGGAGTAGGCCCTTTGCACAACCGTCCTGAATAGGTCAGGACTTTCGCTCCAACCGCTTTGCGTGTCATCCTGAACTTGTTTCAGGATCTCCTCAGGGGTGGCAATGCCCCCACGAGATTCCGAAACGAGTTCGGAATGACACCTTTCCTTGAGGAAGCGAAAGTCCTGTAGGTAGCGGGTACGTTCCGCATTCATGGACGTCTGCGAAGGGCCGATCGCTAAAGGAACAGCCCCTGCCTCTCGCTATCATCAAACCCGCCCATGCCCGAGCTCAGCCCCGCGCGCTGGCCCCACGTCGAGGCCCTCCTCGACCGCGCCCTCGACCTCCCCCCGGAGGAGCGCACCGCCTTCCTGGAAAGAACCCGCGCCGCCAACCCCGACCTCCTCCGCGAGGTCCGCGAGGTCCTCCGCGCCGGCGACCGCGCCCGCGCCCTGCTCGAAGACAGCGGCCTCCTCCTGCGCTGGAATGAAGAGGCCGTCCCGTTCGCCGAGGAGTCCGACGAATCAGACGAGAACCTCGCCGGCACCGCCGTTGGGCGCTACCGCCTCCTCGAGGAGATCGGCCGCGGCGGGATGGGGACGGTCTACCGCGCCGAGCGCGCCGACGGGGCCTTCGAGCAGACGGCCGCGCTCAAGCTCGTCCGCCGCGGGATGGACTCCGACGCCGTGCTCCGCCGGTTCCACCACGAGCGGCAGGTCCTCGCCGCGCTCGACCACCCGAACGTCGCCCGCCTCCTCGACGGCGGGCGCTCGGAGGAGGGCCGGCCCTACTTCGTGATGGAGCTCGTCGAGGGCGAGCCGATCACGGCGTACTGCGACCGCCGCCGGCTGGGCGTCGAGGCCCGTCTCCGGCTGTTCCTCCAGGTCTGCGAGGCCGTGGCCTTCGCCCACCGCAACCTGGTGGTGCACCGCGACCTCAAGCCGTCGAACGTCCTCGTCACCGACGACGAGCGCGGCCGGCCGCAGGCGAAGCTGCTCGACTTCGGCATCGCCAAGCTCCTCTCGGCCGACACGGTGCCGGGGGCTACGCTGACCCAGCCGGGCCACCTCCTGCTCACGCCGCAGTACGCCGCGCCGGAGCAAATCCGCGGCGAGGCCGTCACGACGGCCACCGACGTCTACGCCCTCGGCGTCCTCCTCTACGAGCTGCTCACGGGGCAGCCCCCCTACCGGCTCGGCTCGTCGAGTCCGGCGGAGCTGGAGCGGGTGATCGGCGGGGTGGAGCCTCCGAGGCCCTCGGCGGCGGTCGCGCCGGGGGAAGAGGCGGAGGCGCGGGGCGTGTCGGCGGAGCGGCTCAAGAAGCGGCTCGCGGGCGACCTCGACCAGGTCTGCCTCAAGGCGCTGCGCAAGGAGCCGGAGCGGCGCTACGCATCGGCCGAGGCGCTCGGCGAGGACGTCGAGCGGCACCTCGCGGGGCTTCCCGTGACGGCGCGGCCGGACACGGTCGGCTACCGGGCGCGGACGTTCGTCCGCCGCCACCGCGCGCCGGTCGTCGCCACCGCCGCCGTGGTGGTGGTGTTCCTCGCGCTCGTCGGGTTCTACACGGTGCGGCTGGCCGCCGAGCGCGACCGGGCGCAGCAGGAGGCCGCGACGGCGGAGCAGGTCACGGCGCTCCTGGCGGGGATCTTCAGGGGCTCTGATCCCAGTAATACGGCAAAGGGGGAGCGTAGCGGTTTGGACGTGACAGCGCAGGAACTACTGGATCGCGGTGCCAGGCGGATTGAAGAGCTCGAAGGGGAGCCGCTCGTGCAGGCGGAACTGACAAACGTAATCGGGAGAGTGTACCGCGAACTGGGTCTGTACGAGGAGGCGCAAACTTTCCTGGAACGAGCGCTGGCGATGCGTCGGCGGCTTCTAGGCGAGAACCACCCCGATGTGGCGACGAGTATGAATGGCCTAGCCATTGTGCTGTTCGACAGGGGCGCTTACGACGAGGCTGAGCAACTGTATCGCGAGACGCTGGCGATGCGTCGGCGTCTCCTCGGCGAGAACCACCCCGACGTGGCGATAAGTATGAGTAACTTGGCTGTACATCTTCACGACACGGGGAGGTACGATGCCTACGATGAGGCTGAATCCCTACTGCGGGAGGCACTGGCAACGCAAAGGCAACTCCTCGGCGAGGACCACCCCGACGTGGCAACTGCTTTAAACGACTTAGCGTTCCTCTTAAAGGCTAGAGGAGCCTATGAGGAGGCTGAGCCTCTGCTGCGAGAGGCCTTAGCGATGGCAATAAGGCTGCGCGGCCAGGAACACTTCTACGTGGCGATAAGCCTGGTCAACTTGGGAAGGCTCCTTATAGACACCGGCCGGGTTGAAGAAGCAGAACCTTTATTACGCCAAGCCCTCGATACCTACATCAGGGTTCTCGGCAAGCAAGACATACGCACCATCAGAGGCCAAGTGACCTTTGGCACCGTCCTCACCGCGCTAGGCCGCTACGACGAGGCAGAGGCGCGCTTGCAAGAAGCCCACACCCTCTACCAGAGCGATGACTCTGAGGTGAAGCCGGAGGACCGCGAGGCTGCTCGGGAGGCGCTCGTGGCGCTCTACACGGCGTGGGGCAAGCCGGAGCAGGCTGCCCGCTACCGGTAGTCGGGACCCCCCGCTTCTCGCACTATCGCTCCGCTCAAAGTGCGAGAAGCTGTCCCCCTCGTCGAGGGCAGGGCTGCTAAGTTCTCATCGTCTCAGATGCAAAGATGGTAGTCATTCCCGCGAAGGCGGGAATCCAGAAGGCGTGCTGGGCGCTCTGGATTCCCGATCGGGGTCG
>JBBSMV010000268.1:0-3845 GCA_038232975.1 Rhodothermales bacterium | reverse complement strand
GCTATAGCGCCACGGACTCGCCGCGCGTCGGGACTGCGACGTCGTCGTAGCCCGCCTCGTCGAGGGCAGCTTCGAGTTTCTGCTGCCGCTCCAGGTCGCCGTGGACGAGGAAGATCTGCTGGAGCCGGTCGCGGTCGAGCATACCGAAGAAGTCAATCAGGCCGGGCTCGTCGGCGTGGGCGGAGAAGTAGTTCAGCACGGCGACCTCGGCCTTGAGCCGGTGCGGCTGACCGAAGATTTTGACCTCGTCGCGCCGCTCCACGATCCGCTTGCCGAGCGTGTGCTCGGCCTGGTAGCCGACGATCATCACGGTGCTCTTGGGGTCCTCGATGTTGTTGCGGAGGTGGTGGAGGATGCGCCCGTGCTCGGCCATCCCGCTCGCCGAGATGATGACCATCGGGACGCGCATCCCGTTGAGCGCCTTCGAGCGCTCGACCGAGCGGACGTACTCGAGCCGCTCGAAGCCGAACGGGTCGGGGTCGGTCATCAGGTAGTCGAGCAGCTCGCGGTCGTAGCACTCGGGGTGGGTCTGGAAGACGCCGGTGACGTTGACCGCCAGCGGGCTGTCGACGAAGACGGGGATGTGCGGGATGCGGTCCTCGTTCCAGAGCTGGTCGAGCGCGTAGACCAGCTCCTGGGTCCGCCCGACGGCGAAGGCCGGGATGATGACCTTGCCGCCGCGCTTCGCGGTCCGGCCGACGACCTCAGCGAGGGCGTCCTTCGCCCTGCCGGCCGGCTCGTGGACCTTGCCGCCGTAGGTCGACTCCGAGATCAGCCAGTCGCACGGGAGCATCGGCTGCGGGTCGCGGAGGATCGGGCGTCCGGGGTTGCCGAGGTCGCCGGTGAAGCCGAGGCGCTTCTCACGCCCGCCCTCGGTGACGGTGAGCGTCATCGTGGAAGCGCCGAGGATGTGGCCGGCGTCGCGGTATTCGACCTCGCAGCCCGCGACCGGCTCGAACGGCGCGCCGTAGCCGACGCCGACGAAGAGGCCGAGCACGCCCTCGGCGTCCTCTTTCGTGTAGAGCGGTTCGACGGCAGGCTCCCCTTTCTTGCGGATTTTCTTGTTGAAGAATGCCGCGTCCTTCTCCTGGATGTGGGCGCTGTCGAGGAGCATCAGCGCGCACAGGTCGCGCGTGGCGTGGGTGGCCCAGACGCGCCCCCGGAAGCCGGCGCGCCAGAGGCCGGGCAGCATCCCCGAGTGGTCGATGTGGGCGTGCGAGAGGAGCACGGCGGCGATCTCAGCCGGCTCAGCGGGAAAGGTGCCGTTGATCGCTTTGGCCTCGTCGCGGCGGCCCTGGAACAGCCCGCAGTCGAGCAGCAGCTTCGCCCCGCTGCCGAGCTCCACGAGGTGCATCGAGCCGGTGACGGTGCGAGCGGCACCCCAGAAGGTGAGGGTCATCGGTCGGAGGTTCGAGGTTGTGAGTTCGAGGTTGAACGTGTCCGTAGGGGCGAGGCATGCCTCGCCCTCGTCGGGTCCAGCACCACGACGAGTCCAACCGAGGCGCGTCTCAGCTTCGCAGCCGGCGGGCGAGGCGGGTGGCCTCCGCTTCCGGCAGCGCCTCCGGCTCGTCCGGCAGCGCCAGCCGCGCCTCGGCCGCCGGGAGGTCCTTCCGGGCGAGGTCGAACGTCTCGGTCGTCACGATGGCTTCGAGGTTCTGGACGCGCTCGGTGAGGCGCGCGCGCTCAGCCTCGGACACGTCGAGCCGCGCCGCGAGGTCGTCGAGTGCTGTTCGGTCTACACCTTTGCCTTTGCCGCGCGTGATCTGCACGGCAGCCCACGCGATGATAGCGATGATGGCAATGAGAGCGGCGGGCATGGCAAGCGTATCGAGTTTCGGATGCGGAGCGCGGGCCGTAAGCTACCATCGAGCGCTCGTCAGTCAACCCACAGGGCTTTGGCGTTGACGAAGGCGCGGATGCCGAGGTCGGACAGCTCGCGGCCGTAGCCGCTGTCCTTGACGCCGCCGAACGGGAGGCGCGGGTGGCTCTTGACCATCTCGTTGACGAAGGCGCAGCCGCAGGCGAGCCGCCGCGCCACGGCCTCGCCCTTCTGAACGTCCTCGGTGAAGACCGCCCCGCCGAGCCCGAAGACGGTGTCGTTGGCAAGCTCGACGGCCTCGTCCACATCGGCCGCCGTGATGAGCGAGGCGACGGGGCCGAAGATCTCCTCCTCGAAGGCGACGGTCCCGCGGCGCACGTCGCCGAGCACCGTCGGCGGGTAGTAGAACCCGTCGCGGCCCGGCACGGTGCCGCCGGTGAGGAGGCTCGTCCCGCCGGCGACAGCGCGCACGACCTGGTCGTGGACCTGGTCGCGGAGGTCGCGGCGCGCGAGCGGGCCGAGGTCGGTCGCCGCCATCGGGTCGCCGACGCGCAGCTTCTCCATCGCCCGGACGAAGCGCTCGGTGAAGGCGTCAGCGATGGGCTGCTCCAGGATGAACCGCTTGGCGGCGATGCAGCTCTGCCCGTTGTTCTGCACCCGGCTCTTGACGCCGACCTCGACGGCGCGGTCCAGATCGGCATCTCGGAGAACGATGAAGGCGTCGGAGCCGCCGAGCTCGAGGACGCTCGGCTTGAGGTGCCGCCCGGCGGCCGAGGCCACGGCGCGGCCCGCCGCGACGCTGCCCGTCAGCGTGACCCCGCACACCCGCCGGTCGGCAATCACCGCTTCGAAGCGGTCGTGCGGGACGCGGAGGTTCTGGAAGACACCGGGCGCGAAACCGGCCTCCCGGAAGAGCCGCTCCATCGCCTCGGCGCAGCCCTGCACGTTCTCGGCGTGCTTGAGGACGCCGACGTTGCCGGCCATCAGGTTCGGCGCGGCGAAGCGGAAGACCTGCCAGAACGGGAAGTTCCACGGCATCACAGCGGCAATCGCCCCGAGCGGCTGGTAGACGATCAGGCTCCTCGATGCCTCGGTCTCGACCGGCTCGTCGGCGAGCTGCGCCTCGGCGTGCTCGGCGTAGTAGCGGCACCCCCACGCGCACTTCTCGGCCTCGGCGACGGCCTCGGCGAGCGGCTTGCCCATCTCGCGCGTCATCAACTCACCCAGCTCCTGCTTCCGGTCTTCGAGGAGGTCGGCCACACGGCGCATCGCCCCGGCGCGCTCGGCGAAGGTCGTGGCGCGGTGGTGCCGGAAGGCCTCGTCGGCGCGTTGGAGGATGCGCTCGGTTTCGGAGGCGGAGTGGTAGGCGTAGCTTGCGAGCTCCTCGCCGGTGGCGGGGTTGACGGTGGTGATGTCGGCGGTGGCGGTGGCTGTGTCGGGCATGGCGGGTCGGGAGACGTGAAGGGAGGCGCGAGCGTAGTAGCGGGGCATCCTTAGATTTTGGGCTTCAAATAATCACAGAAACCACTTGCGTTTTGTCCTCGAAACAGGGAGATTGTAGGCCGTCTTACCTTGGTTGTTTCGAGCCTGCCTGCGGTGGCTCGTTCCGATCTGACCCCGACTCCAACGAAGCGAGGAGGCCTCTGGCTCCGCCTCCGTCGCCTCGCGGCGGCGATGCGGGACCGTCTCGGGGCGCTGGCGGCGCGCGTGCCGTTCGTGCCGGGACCATCGAGGCCGGCCCCGGATGCGCGCGCGCCGGGCGACGACGGCGCGTATGCCGTGTCGCGCGCCCGGATCGAGGCGTTCGTCGGGCGGCGCGTCGGCAGCCTGGCGCTCTACGAGCGGGCGCTGCGGCACCGCTCGGTGCTGCGCGGGCAGCCGAACGGCCACCTCCAGAGCAACGAGCGGCTCGAGTTCCTCGGCGACGCCGTGCTCGGGGTCGCCGTGGCGGAGCGGCTCTACGCTGCGTTCCCCGACCAGAACGAGGGGTTCCTGACGCGGCTGCGGGCCAAGCTCGTCAACGGCG
>JBBSMV010000267.1:0-3855 GCA_038232975.1 Rhodothermales bacterium | reverse complement strand
CCCGAGACCATGCAGGGCCTCGTCACCGACGTGTGCATCAAGCGCAAGGTTCGCAACTTCGTGGACGCCGCGAAGGGCGACGAGGAGCGGTTCAAGATCTACATCGAGAACCGAGGCATCCTCAACCGCCAGCACCAGCGCGCCTACGACGCGCTCGACATGACCTCGAAGGGGAGCAAGGAGAAGCGCGAGACCATTGACAAGGCGCGCGCGTGGATGTGCCAGAACTTCTACGATGTCCGCACCTTCGGCGCGGTGATGACGACGGGCGTCAACGCGGGGCAGGTGCGCGGCCCGGTGCAGCTCACCTTCTCGCGCTCGATTGACCCTGTCGTGCCGTCCGACGTCTCGATCACGCGCGTAGCGGTGACGAAGGAGGAGGACGCCGTCAAGTTCACCGAGGGCGCGGACGGCGAGGAGGCGACGGGCAAGGAGACAGAGATGGGCCGGAAGGCGATGATCCCCTACGGCCTCTACCGCGGCCACGGCTTCGTCAATCCGATGCTCGCCGCCGACACCGGCTTCGATGCGGACGACCTCGCGCTCTTCTGGCGCGCGCTCCAGCAAGGCTTCGAGCTCGACCGCTCGGCGTCGCGCGGGCTGATGGCGCTGCGCGGCCTCTACGTCTTCTCCCACGACGACCGGCTCGGCAATGCCCCCGCGCATACCCTCTTCGAGCGTGTCAGGGTCGCGCCTCGCCGGCCGAGAGAAAACGGAACGGCCTCGGCCGATACGGAGAGCCTTCCGCCCGCTCGCTCTTTCGATGATTACCGCGACCGGCTTGACGTGGACGAGGACGGCCTTCCGGCCGGCGTTACGCTGACGAAGGTGGTGGACTGAACCGTGGCCGCTTTACACAATGTTGCGGAGTTGGACGACCTCGACGCCGGGGGCGACCTCGATCCCGGTGTCGTTGGTCAGCAGCACGTCGCAACCGGCGAGTTGGGCCGTTGCGGCGTGGACGGCATCAGGGAGCTTCATCCTGGACACTGCACGGAGACGGGCTGCCTGGACCAAGACGGACCGCGCGATGGGGACGACCTCCAATCCCGGGCCCGCCAATGCGCTCTCAAACGCGGCGTGCAGATGGACGTCCCCAGCGCGGAACGGCTTGACGAGCGTCTCGGCCAGCGTGATCTCGCTCGTCGTTGCCGGCGTGTGCCCGTCGGTGATGTCGCGGAATAGCGGGCGGAGCGCCTCGGCGTAGGGGACCACGCGCTCGATGGCGTAGATGAACACGTTGGCATCGAGGTAGACCCTTCGACCGAGCAGGCGGGTCATGCGTCCTCCTCGTCTGAGTCTTCCTCGCCACGGAAGTCCCGGATCTCCCGGTCGATCTCCTCGGCTGTGCGACCGGATGGAGCGAGTCCGATCAAGTCCACGAGCGTAAATCCCTCACGTCGCGGGCGTTCCGGGAGAAAGACGGGGCGGCCCTCCTCGTCAACGAGTGGCAGTCCCCCCGGCTCGGCCATGGGGGGCGGCTTGGGCGATGGGGTGGGCGCACCGCCGCCGGCTGGCTCGGGGAGGAGGAGGATGATGTCAGCGTCGGCCCCCTCGGGGAGGGCGTCGTCCTGGATTTCTACGCGGCCGCCGGGCTGGACGCGGGCGCGCTTGCGGAGGGCCTGAACCATGATGGGAGACTCCAGAGGGAAACGGACAGGGGAGGTGAACGAGACGGCCGCCGCCGTGATCCGAGCTGGCGGCTGGCGCGACGCAGAGGTCGTCCCGCTCTCGGCGCTCCAGCACTACGCCTACTGCCCCCGGCAGTGCGCGCTGATCCACGTCGAGCAGGTGTGGGACGAGAACGTCTACACCCTGCGCGGGCGGCGGGCGCACGAGCGCGTGGACGCCCCGAAGGGGATGACGCGCGACGGCCTCCGCACCGAGCTCGCCCTCCCGCTCTTCTCCGACGCCCTCGGGCTGACGGGGCGCGCCGACGCCGTCGAGTTCGAGCCGGACGGGACGCCGTTTCCCGTCGAGCACAAGGTCGGCGAGCGCAAGAAGAGCGCGCTCGCCCGCCGCGCCGACGAGGTGCAGCTCTGCGCGCAGGCGCTCTGCCTGGAGGAGATGTTCGGATGCGACGTGCCGGCGGGCGCGCTCTACTACCGCAAGAGCCGACGCCGCCACGAGGTGGCGTTTTCGAGCGCGCTCCGCACCGAGACACACGAGATCATCGGCAAGGTGCGGGCGCTCCTCCGGGCGCGGCGGCTGCCCCCGCCGGTGGCTGACGCCCGCTGCCCGCGCTGCTCGCTCATCGAGAGCTGCATGCCCTACGTCATCGAACGCCTCGCCGACGACTCCGACGACGAACCGGAGGACACGCCGTGACGACACAGCTCCTCAACACGCTCTACGTGCAGACGCAGGGGGCCTACCTCCGGCTCGATAACGAGACGCTCCGGGTCGAGACGCGGGACGAGGACGGCGAGAAGAGGAAGCCGGTCCGCATCCCGCTGCACCACCTCGGCGGGGTCGTGGTCTTCGGGAACGTGCTGCTGAGCCCGTACCTCATCGGGGCGTGCGCGCGCGACGGGCGTGAGGTGGTATGGTGCTCGCGGAGCGGACGGTTCCAGGGGAGATTGGCCGGGCCGGTCTCGGGGAACGTGCTCCTCCGCCGCGCCCAGCACACCGCGCTCACCGACGAGGCGGCGACATTGGAGCTCGCGCGGCAGTTCGTGCTCGGGAAGGTCCGAGGTGCCCGGACCGTGCTGAAGCGGGCGCTCCGCGAGGAGACGGGCGACGCGGCGGCGCTCGGGGCCGCCGTCACGGCCCACGACGAGACCATCCACCGGCTCCGGGCAGCCGACACCATCGAGACGGTGCGCGGCGAGGAGGGGCAGGCGGCGGCCGTCTACTTCGCCGTGTTCCCCCACCTCATCGGGCCGGTGGACTTCCGCTTCGACGGGCGCAACCGCCGGCCCCCGCGCGACCCCACGAACGCGCTCCTCTCGTTCGTCTACACCCTCGTGCGCGGCGACTGCGCGGCGGCGCTCGAGAGCGTCGGGCTGGACCCGCAGGTGGGCTTCCTCCACGTCCTCCGCCCCGGCCGCCCGGCGCTCGCGCTCGACCTGATGGAGGAGTTCCGCGCGTGGTGGGCCGACCGGCTCGCCCTCACGCTCATCAACCGGAAGCAGCTCGGGCTTCAGCACTTCGAGGCCCGGCCCGGCGGCGCGGTCTACCTCAGCGAGGTCGGGCGCAAGAAGGTGCTCACCGCCTACCAGAAGCGCAAACAGGACAAGGTCCGCCACCGGCTCTTCAAAGAGGCCGTGCCCGTCGGGCTGCTCCCGTTCGTGCAGGCCCGCCTCCTGGCCCGCCACCTCCGCGGCGACCTCGACGCCTATCCGCCCTTCCGCGCCCGCTGACCTGTGAAACGGATCGACCTGCTGGTCACCTACGACGTGGACACCGCGACGAAAGCCGGGCAGAAGCGCCTCCGCCGGGTGGCGAAGGTGTGCGAGGCATTCGGGCAGCGCGTGCAGTATTCGGTGTTCGCGTGCAGCGTGACGCGGGCGCAGCTCGAGGAGATGGAGGCGCGGCTCCTGACGGAGATGAACCAGAAGAAGGACAGCCTCCACATCTACGTGCTCCACGGCGGGCGCGAGCGCTCACTCCGCTCGCACGGGCGCGATCCCTACCGGGACTTCGACGATCCGCTGATCCTGTGAGCGGAAGCCGGACCCTGCGCGAACCCGGAGTGGGCACGGAAGGGCCGGGAGGTTCGCGCGGTCACACCGTTCTTTGACAGATTAGGATGGGGTCTTTTCCGCTGCGCCTCGGCAAGCAGGGGGTGGTGGGGTTACGGGAAGGGCGGTTGTGCGTATTTTATCGCGGTAGCAGCCGGCCTTCGGGTCGGCT
>JBBSMV010000266.1:0-3935 GCA_038232975.1 Rhodothermales bacterium | reverse complement strand
GGTCGTTGGGCGTCACGCCGTCGCCGGCATCGGCGTCCGGGTTGCCGATGTCGATCCCGATGCCGCCGTTGGCGAAGATGCGGTTGAACCGGATCGCGTTGCCCATCGCCGGCGCGCCGACGAAGCTCTGCCCGCCGGGGAGGTTCACGCCGGGGCCGGCGTTGTAGGCAATCGTGTTCGGCGCGTTCTCCGCCCCGATCCGGTTTTCGTCGGCCGAGATGAACCCGCCCGGCAGCCTCATCCCGGCCCCGTCGTTGCCGAGGTCGTCCCCGGCGGGGTTGGTGCCGATGAAGTTGCCGTAGACCTGGTTGTTGTCGCTGTTGAGCTGGAGGCCGACGCCGCCGAGGTCCTCGCCGCCGCTGGCCGCGATGATGTTGCCCCGCCCCTCCACGCTGCCGTCGGCGAAGACCCGCTGCCCGATGAGGTTGTCCGGCCCGTTGATGCGGACGCCGACGCGGGTGTTGGGCTGTGGGGTCGCGCCGTCGGCGCTCACGCCGATGTAGTTGCCCTGGATGGTGAGGTTGGTCGCCGCCCCGAGCGTGATGATGCCGTCGTTCGGGACGTTGCCTATGACCAGGCCGCGGACGGTGGTGCCGTCGGCGTCGTTGCCGATGGAGAGGCCGCCCACCTGGCCGTCGAGGTCGCCGGGCAGGCTGCTGCCGTCGATGACGACGACCGGGGCCACGAGCGCGTTGGGGTCCGCGTCGTCGTAGCCCGGCGCGGTGTAGCCGTCAACGACGACGGGATCGTTGATGTAGAGGTAGGGCTGGGTCGGCCGGAGGACGGCGAGGCCGTCGGCGGTCGGGATGTCGCTGAAGCGGATGGAGTCGGCGATCGGGCCGCCGGGGCCGCCGGGGCGGTTGCCGTTGGCGTTGGCCTGCGCGATGGCCGCGCGCAGCGTGCATTCGGCGTTGGCGGTGAGGCACCGCCCGTCGAGCAGCGTCTCGTCGGCGTCGTCGCCGAGCGCGTTGACCTCGAAGACGTGGGTGTCGACGAAGACCGGCGGCTCGTCATCCACGAGGTTCTCCTCGATCCGCACGTCGTCGAGCGAGGGGTCGCTGTTGTTGACGGTGTTCCCGTTCTCGATGCCGCGGAAGCGGACGACGACGTTGCTCTGGCCGAGGTAGGGCGTCAGCGAGACGACGAACTCCGTCCACTCGTCCACGCGCTCGGCGATCACGAGGCGGTTCGCGTTGATGGTCTCGAAGGTCGAGCCGCCGTTGACGGAGATGTCCACGGCGAGCACCGAGATCGGCCCGCTCGGGTCCGTGTCGGGGCCAGCGTTCTGATACCAGAAGGCCAGCCCGGTGCCCTCGGTGCCGGTCAGGTTGACCGGCGGGGTCAGCAGGCCCGGCTGCCCGAAGTCGAAGGGCGAGTCGTCAATGAAGGCCAGGAAGCCGGTGCCGGTGGTGTGGTCCTCCTCGGCTCCGTAGAAGAGGCCGCTGCCGGTGGGGTCGGTGTCCTGCCCGAAGAGCCACTCCTCGCCGGTGAACGTGGGCTGGCTGGTCCAGCCGGCCGGGAGGGCACCGCCGTTGTCGAAGTCCTCGCTCAGCAAGACCTGGGCGCGCGCACTCGGCGCGAGCAGGAGGAGCAGAGAAAACAGGAGGAGGCCGCGTGACAGACGAGTAGCTGTGTTCGGAAGCATGGCAGGTAGCGGTAAGGAGGGAGGCGTGATGCGCTACGCAGGTAGGCCTCGTGTCCTTCGGCAGCCCGACGCGGCGCACGGCGGCTGGCAGGCCTTGCCTTCACGTAACGTCCACTAAGGTAACGGAAACCCCAGGAGGCAGGCAAGCCGGCGCGCGAGCTCGGTCATCGGAGGCCGCGACGTGTCCCTTGGACAGGGCGGACGTAGGGACACGGCGTGCCGCGTCCGATTCACGGTACCGCCCCCGCCGCTCAGCTCAGCTCACGACGAAGTTGACGAGGCGGCCGGGCACATAAATTTCCTTCCGCACCGTGCCCTCGGCGAGGTAGCGGGCGACGTTCTCCTCGGCGCGCGCCGCGTCGAGCACCACCTCCTTTGAAGCGTCGGCGGCCACGGTGACGGTCCCGCGGAGCTTGCCGTTGACCTGCACCGCGATTTCCACCTCATCTTCCCTGAGGTAGGTCTCGTCGAGCGCCGGCCACGGGGCGTAGGTCAGGCTCTCGGGGTGGCCGAGGCGCTGCCACAGCTCCTCGCCGAGGTGCGGCGCGAACGGGGCCAGCAGCAGCACGAAGGCTTCGAGCACCGCCTTCGGCGTCGCCTCCCACTTGGTGGCGGCGTTGACGAACTCCATCATCGCCGCAATCGCCGTGTTGAAGCGGAGGCCGTCAATGTCCTCGGTGACTTTTTTGATCGCGGCGTGGAGCGTGCGGAGTTGCTCGCGCGAAGGCTCGGCCTCGGTGACGGCCCCTTCGGTGGCGAGGCGCCAGACGCGGGCGAGGAAGCGGTGGACGCCCTCGACCCCGCTCGTGCTCCAGGGCTTGGTCTGCTCCAGCGGCCCCATGAACATCTCGTAGAGCCGGAGCGAGTCGGCCCCGTACTCGGCCACCACGTCGTCGGGGTTGACGACGTTGCCGCGGCTCTTCGACATCTTGTAGGCCCGCGCCTCGACCTCGACCTCGGGGTCGGCCTTGAGCACGTAGCCGTCGCCGCGCTTCTCGACCCGGCTCTCGGGGACCGTGCTCGCCGTGCCGTCGCGCGTGAGGGTGTATTCCATCTCGCCGAGGATCATGCCCTGGTTGACGAGCCGGGCGAACGGCTCGTCGGTCGAGACCACGCCCGCGTCGAAGAGGACTTTGTGCCAGAACCGCGCGTAGAGCAGGTGCAGCACCGCGTGCTCCGCGCCGCCGACGTAGAGGTCCACCGGCATCCAGTAGCGCTCCTTCTCAGGGTCTACGAGGCGGGCGTCGTTGTCGGGGTCGAGGTAGCGGAGGTAGTACCAGCACGAGCCGGCCCACTGCGGCATCGTGTTCGTCTCCCGAACGGCTGGCTGCCCCGCGAGCTCGGTCTCGACCCACTCGGGGATGGTTGCGAGCGGGCTTTCGCCGGTCCCGCTCGGCTCGTAGCGCTCGACCTCGGGGAGCGTCACCGGGAGCGCGTCGTCGGGCAGCGGCTGGGCTTCGCCGCCCACGAAGACGACCGGAAACGGCTCGCCCCAGTAGCGCTGCCGGCTGAAGAGCCAGTCGCGCAGCTTGTAGGTGACCGTCGCCCGCCCGACGCCCTCGCTTTCGAGCCACGCGGTCATTTTCTCTTTGGCCTCGGCGATGCCCAGCCCGTTTAGGTTGACCCCGCGCTCGGCGATGCCGGGGATCGCGCGGTCCGAGGAGTCGGAGCGGACGGCGGGGCCGTCGCCGGTGTACGCCTCGCCATCAAAATCCTCGGGCGGCCGGACGGTGCGGACGATGGGGAGGCCGTATTTGTCTGCGAAGTCCCAGTCGCGTTGGTCCTGGCCCGGCACGGCCATGATCGCGCCGGTGCCGTAGGTGGCGAGGACGTAGTCGGCGATCCAGACCGGGATTTTGAGCCCGGTCGCGGGGTTGACGGCGTGCGCGCCGGTGAAGACGCCGGTCTTGTCCTTTTGCAGCTCGGTCCGCTCCAGGTCGGACTTGAGCGCGGCGGCGGCGCGGTAGGCGTCCACGGCCTCGCGCTGCTCCCCGGTCGTGATCTCGCCGACGAGCGGGTGCTCGGGGGCGAGGACCATGAAGGTCGCGCCGAAGAGGGTGTCGGGCCGCGTCGTGAAGACGCGGAGGTGCGTCTCGGCGTGGCCGAAGACGGGGAAGCCGATCTCGGCCCCCTCGCTCCGGCCGATCCAGTTGCGCTGCATCTCCTTGAGCGACTCCGGCCAGCCGAGGCCGTCGAGGCCGTCGAGGAGGCGCTCGGCGTAGGCGGTGATCTTGAGCATCCACTGCCGCATCGGGCGGCGGACGACGGGGTGCCCGCCGCGCTCGCTCCG
>JBBSMV010000265.1:0-4002 GCA_038232975.1 Rhodothermales bacterium | reverse complement strand
TCGGCAGCCTGCTGGTGCTCCCGCTCGTCGCCCACGGCGAGCCGATGGGCGCGCTCTTCGCCACGCGCGCCGTCGCCGAGGGCTTCGAGGACGACGACGTGGACGCGCTCGCCACCTTCGCCGCGCAGGCCGCCCTCGCGCTCAGCAACGCCGACCTCTTCGCCGAGCGCCTCGAGCGCGAGCGCCTCGAGCGCGAGCTGGCGATCGCCCGCGAGGTCCAGCAGCGCCTCCTGCCGCAGCGCCTCCCGGCGCTGCCCGGCGTGACGCTCTCGGCCACGAGCGTCCCGGCCCAGGAGGTCTGCGGCGACTACTACGACTTCGTCGAGCTCGGCCCGCACTGCCTCGGCGTGATCGTCGGCGACGTCTCGGGCAAGGGGACGAGCGCGGCGTTCTACATGGCCGAGCTGAAGGGCATCTTCCAGGCGGCCAGTCGGCTGACGCGCTCGCCGGCCGAGCTGCTGGCGCGCGCCAACGAGGCGCTCGCCGGGTCGCTCGGCAAGAACGCGTTCATCACAGCGGTCTACGGGATTCTGGACGTGGAGGCGGGCGTCTTCACCTTCGCCCGCGCCGGGCACTGCCCCGTCGCGCTGGCCCGCGCCGACGGCCGCGTGGAGCTGCTGCGCGTCGGCGGCCTCGGCCTCGGCCTCGACCCCGGCCCGCTCTTCCGCAGCGCCCTGACCGAGGAGCGGGTCCGCCTCGAGCCGGGCGACACGTTCGTGCTCTACAGCGACGGCCTCGTCGAGACCCGCGCCCGCTCCGGCGACGAGTACGGCTACGACCGCCTCGCAGACGCCGTCGCCCGCCACCGCACCCTCGAACCGGACGCCCTCCGCGACGCGCTCCTCGGCGACCTCTACGCCTTCGCCGGCCACGACGCCTGGGACGACGACCTCACGCTCGTCGTGGTCAAGTGGGACGGCGCGCCCGCCTCGGTATCCGACGCCCCCGCGCTCGGCGTTCATCATACGGCTTAGCTTTTGCTTCCTTTCCTGCCGTTCACCCCTCCGATCCCCCGACCTGTGAGCTCCTTCTCCGTCACCTTCCGCTCGCCCGACGACCACGTCTGCGTGCTCGACCTCAAGGGCGAGCTCGACGCCCACACGTCCGGCGAGCTCGAGGCCGCCTTCCAGAAGTGCCTCGACGACGAGCGCCCGCGCATCGTCGTCCACGGCGGCGACCTCCAGTACATCTCCTCGGCCGGGCTGGGCGTCTTCATGGCCTACATCGAGGAGGTCCGCGAGCGCGGCGGCGACATCAAGATCGCCGCGCTCCAGCCCCGCGTCTTCAACGTCTTCGACCTGCTCGGCTTCCCGGTGCTCGTCGACATCACCGACTCCGAGGCCGAGGCCGTCGCCCGTTTCGAGGCCGACGCCGCCTGACCCGATGCCCGCCGCCCTCCCTACCCTCACGATCCCGAGTGCCACACGCTACCTCGCGCGCGTGCGCCGCTTCGTGGACCAGCGCGCCGCCGCCGCCGGCCTCTCGGCGCGGGCCGTGGACGAGGTCCGGCTCGCCGTGGACGAGGCCTGCGCCAACGCCATCGAGCACGCCTACGGCGGGCGCGAGACCGGCGAGGTGGAGGTGGCGACGCGGCTCGACCCCGGCCGCTTCACGGTCATCATCCGGCACCGGGGCACCCCGTTCGACGCGGCGACATACCAGCCGCCGGACATCCGCCGGGCGGCGGCCGAGCGCTGGAAGGGCGGTTTCGGCGTCGCCCTGATGCACCGCCTCGTGGACCGCGTCGAGTACCGGCAGCGCGGGCGCACCAGCGAGGTCTGGCTCGTCAAGCTCCTCAACGGCACCGACGACGGGACAGCTTCCGTCTAGGAGCAGCACGCGTCACGTCTCTTCGCCCGGGTCCCGAGGCATACTCCTGCGCATGAACTCGTCGAACATGGGGACTGTGAACGATGTGTCGCCGTGGGCTGGGCTGTAGATCATTCCCTTCTTGATGAGTCCTGCCCTCAGCGGGGCGACGGAGTTGACTGAGGTGCCCATCTCGGCCGCGATTTCTCCAGACCGATGGGGACCGGCCCCCAGCTCCGCCATCGCCCTCATATAGGCCCTCTCACGAGGAGTCAGCCGATCCAACCTCACTCTGAAAAAGCCATCGTCTAGCTGCCGAATGGCGCTCTCCGTTGCGGCCTCGGCGGCGTCCTTTGCGATGGGTGACTGCTCGGCGACATTCTAGGCGTGCTTGCCCCATTCCTGGAGGAAATACGGGTAGCCCTGCGTTTTGTCCACGATGATGCCGAGCGCATCGGCCGTATAGTCCACGCCTTCGTCCTTTGCCGGCTCCCGGATCGCCCGTTCCGCGTCGGGCTTCTCGAGTGGGCCTACGGCCGGATAGTCGAACAGGCGCTCTGCATACGACTTCGCGTCGCCCGCTAGACCGGCTAGTTGGGGCAAACCCGCGCCGAAAAAAGCAGCGGCAGCGCTCGCTGCGATACCTTGTGGATCGCGACGATGAGGGCGCTGAGGTCCCCGGAGGAGAGGTGCTGAACCTCGTCTATCATTAGAACGACCGCAGTACCCACCTCTTGAGTACCCACCTCTTGGGCAGCTCTTGTGACAGCGAGGAGTAGATCAGGAAGGTCGACTTCCAGATCGCCGGAGTCGGCCTGACCGGCTTCCGGGTCGATGCCAACCTCTACTCCGCCGATGGAAATCTCGAATGCACCGGCAAACGAGACAAGAGTACGGAGCGCCCGTCGAACATGATCGCGCCGCCGCTCACCCCGGTCGAGCCTGATCAGCAGTCGCCTCCGATGAGGTACCAGCAAGCTCGGCAGCGCTCTGCTCTCCGGTGCCTCGATCAAAACAGGGTGGCACCCGGCGTTCTCTGCGATCTCCTCAATCCGGTTGAGCAAGACCGTCTTGCCGACGCCGCGCAGGCCGAGCAACATCTGCCCCTTGGCGTGCCGGCCCGCGACGGTGCGAGCAATGGCGATCTCGGCCTCCTCTAGGATGCGCTCGCGGCCGGCCAGCTCGGGCGGACGAGTCCCGGCACCAGGGGAATACGGGTTGCGTCTAGGGTCCACAGCGGTCTCTTGAGAGGTTTGGAGGGTTAGTAAAGTTACCTCGATCCAAGATAACCTTGATAACCTTCCTAAAACTCAAGCTGTTTCCCTCGAAGCATCCCCCATTGCACCGATCAAAGCACTACTCCTCGCCAAGCAGGCTCTCGAAGACCTCGGCATCGTGGCCGTCGCCGAGGATGAGGTGGCCCATCCGGTCGCGCTTGGTGCGGAGGTAGGCCGCGTTGTCGTCGTTCGGCGCGATCTCGATCGGGACGCGCTCGGCGATCTCGAGGCCGTAGCCGGCCAGCCCGATGCGCTTGGTCGGGTTGTTGGTCATCAGCCGGAGCTTGCGCACGCCGAGGGCGCGGAGGATCTGGCAGCCCGTCCCGTAGTCGCGGTGGTCGGGCTGGAAGCCGAGCGCTTCGTTGGCCTCGACCGTGTCCAGGCCCTCCTCCTGGAGCTTGTAGGCGCGGAGCTTGTTGACGAGGCCGATCCCGCGCCCCTCCTGCTTCATGTAGAGCACCACGCCCTGCCCCTCGCGCTCGACCTGCCGGAGCGCGGTGGCGAGCTGCTCGCCGCAGTCGCAGCGGTTCGAGCCGAAGATGTCGCCGGTGACGCACTGGCTGTGGACGCGCACGAGCACCGCGTCGTCCTCGGTCCACGCGCCTTTGGCGAGCGCGAGGTGGACCTCGCCGGTGAGCACCTCCTCGAAGGCGTGGAGCCGGAAGCGCCCGTGCTTCGTCGGCAGCTCGACCTCGGCGACGGGGCGGACGAGCTGCTCGGTCCGCATCCGGTAGGCGATGAGGTCTTTGATGGTGACGAGCTTCATGTCCAACTCGTCGGCGAGGCGGCGGAGGTCCGGGACGCGCGCCATCGTCCCGTCGTCGTTCATGATCTCGATGAGCACGCCGACGGGGGCGAAGCCGGCGAGGCGGGCGAGATCGACGGCAGCCTCGGTGTGGCCGGCGCGGCGGAGGAC
>JBBSMV010000264.1:0-4052 GCA_038232975.1 Rhodothermales bacterium | reverse complement strand
GGCTCGAAGCGCATGTGGGAGAACTTGGCGCACAGGTCTTCGAGCGGGACGCCGTACTGGAGCGCGAGCGAGATCGCGGTGGCGAAGGCGTCCATCATCCCGCTGACGGTCGAGCCCTGCTTCGCCATCGTGATGAAGATCTCACCCGGCAGGCTCGTGTCGGGGTAGAGGCCGATGTGGAGGTAGCCCTCGTGCCCGGCGATCGAGAACTTGTGGGTGATGCTGGGGCGCTCGTCGGGGAGCCGCTTGCGGATGGGCTGATACACGATCCGCTCTACGACCTCCGGCTCGCCGAGGGCCGCCGCGTGCAAGGCCCCGTCGCCGGACACCTCCACGTCTCTGTTCTTGGTGTTGCCGCCCTCCTTCGTCGAGAGCGGCTGGCTGCGCTTCGAGTTCTCGCGGTAGATGGCGACGGCCTTGAGGCCGAGCTGCCACCCCTGGAGGTACGCCCCGGCGATGTCCTCAGGCGTCGCGCTCTCGGGGAGGTTCACCGTCTTCGATATGGCCCCCGAGATGAACGGCTGGCAGGCGGCCATCATCTTGATGTGCCCGCCGTAGTGGATCGAGCGCTCGCCGTTGTGGGGCTTGAAGGCGCAGTCGAAGACGGGCAGGTGCTCGTCCTTGAGCGCGGGCGCGCCCTCGATGGTGTCGTGCTCGTCGATGTAGGCGAGGATCGCCTGGGCCTCGGCGGCCGTGTAGCCGAGCGCGGCGAGGGCGTCGCCGACGGTCTGGTTGACGATCTTCATCATCCCGTCGCCTTTGCCGGCCAGCAGCTTGTACTTGACGAGCGCGATGTCCGGCTCGATGCCCGTCGTGTCGCAGTCCATCATGAACCCAATCGTCCCAGTCGGCGCTAAAACAGTAGCTTGCGCGTTGCGATAGCCGTGCTGTTCGCCGAGCGCGACCATCCGGTCGGCCGACTCCTGCGCTGCCTCTTTCAGATAGGCCGGGCAGCTTCGGTCAATCTCGGCGACGGCGTCGCGGTGCATCCGCATCACGCGGAGGAACGGCTCGCGGTTTTTCTCGAACCCGTTGAACGGTCCGATCTGCTCGTTGGCGGCGATCTCGGCGGAGCGGGCGTAGCCCTCGCAGTGCTCAATCGCCATGAGGGCGGCGGCGACGGCGCGGCCCTCGTCGGAGTCGTAGGGCAAGCCCATCGCCATCAGGAGCGCACCGAGGTTGGCGAAGCCGAGCCCGAGCGGCCGGTAGTCGTGCGAGTTGCGGGCGATCTTGGCTGAGGGGTAGCCCGCGTTGCCGACCAGAATCTCCTGCGCCGTGAGGAAGATGCGGGCGGCGGCGCGGAAGCAGTCCACGTCGAAGCTGCCGTCCTCGCGCTGGAACTTGCGGAGGTTCAGCGAGGCGAGGTTGCAGTTGTGGGCGATCATCCCTTCGGCAATGACGGAGCGCGTCACGGGCTCCGTGAGATCATAGACCGTCTCTTCTCCATCCGGTGTGATCGAGGCGATGCCGACCGGGCGCGGGTTCTTGGCAGCGGCTTCGAATGTGCTTCGTGCGATACGGCGCGACTCGGCACTCTTGTTCGAGTTGCATGGGAAGCCGATGAGCGCGTGAAAGCGCCGAGCCTGCTGGTTGTAGATGTGAAGCTGCCCCTGCGGGTTGGTTCGGCCTTCCGGGTGTGTCCAAGTGATCCGGCTCGTAATACCGAGGTCGGAGAGCAGGAGTTGGACGGAGCGAAGCAGGGCCGGCGCGCTGGAGGCCAGCATCACCTCTTTCTCTGTCGCTCCCGGGTTCGACCGGATGCAACCGTCGGCAGAGAAGAGGCCCTGGAGGTAGGCTACCTTGAGATCGTTCGGGAGGGCGTGCAGGGCGGTCGGGACGTCCTTTCCGGTTGCCGTAGCCTGCTGCATCCCGAGATCCTCTTCGAGATAGGTGACGAGGCAGGCGGCTTTGCTCGTCGTCTGCAAGACGCCGCTCTCCTGCTCATAGAGCGAGCAGGTACGCACGGCGCGGCGGCTATCGGCCCAAGCGTGGGCGTCCTCGGTCAAGCGGTTGAACTCGTCCACCATCCAGGCAGCGGTTTCCTTCTCCTGTGGCCCGAACACGAGCGCGACGTTTCCTTTCGAGAACACGCCGTCGCCGGTGAGCCAGCCGAGGGTCTGCCAGCGGCGGACCTGCTCCCACTCGCTCGTAAAGGTCACAGGGTCGCCGGTGAGGCGGATATGAACTCGGTCGCGCTTGAGGTCGAGATGCCGGAGCTCTTTCCACTGGCCCTGCCCCGTGAGAAACTTGTGGTCGTCGGTGACGCGAATGGAGCGACCGTCCTTCAGGTCCATCTTGAAGACCGGCTTCACCCCCACCTCCGTCACCACCGCCGGGCGGTGGGCGAGCAAGCGCCGGTGGTCGTGCTCGGCATGGAGCTCGGTCGTGATCGTCACGAGCTCACCCGACTGCTGACGCTCGTACAACTCTTCTACGGTGCGGAGGCCGTGGGGCGTCGAGATTCGAGTCTCTGGAGCGAAACACGCCGAGTTGTCGAGAAACATGTACTCGGAGCAGTTATGCACGGCGACGCCGCCCGCGGCGAAGTGGCTCGTGGCCGGCTCCGTGAGGTCGTAGACCGGCTCGACGCCGAGCAGCGCGAGGCTGTCTACGCGGTCTACGAGGCGGTCGCGGTAGGTGCGCACCCGCGCGTTGAGCGCCCGGAGCTGCGCCGCCTTGCCGCTCTCCTCCATGAACCCGATCTCCCGCTGGAAGCGCATCCGGCTCGAGCGGCAGACCCGGAGGCTGTGGAGCTGCTCGACGCGCTGCTCGCGGAGGTCGTCGCCCTCCGGGATGAGCGCCGTCATCTGCCCGAGCGGCCGGCGGTTGCGGACGATCTTGGACCGGACGCCGAAGCTCAGCAGCAGCAGCTGCACCTGCCGGAGCAGCACCTCCGACGCCGAGCTGAGGCCGACGTACTGGCTCCGCGCGCCGTGGTCGCTCACGACCCCGGCGGCGGTGAAGAGGCCGCGCAGGAGCGCCGCCGTCGCCTCGCGGTCGAGCCGGAGGGCACGCTCGGTGAGGCGCTGCGCCGACGAGTCGCCGTCAGGCGCGGTGTAAGCCGCGAGGAGGCGCTGCACGACGGCCGCCGAGGTGACAGTAGCGCCGGTACCGGCGCTGGCTCGGCGCTCAGCCACCAGCACGCCGCCGGTCGTCCCCCTGCCGAAGCGGTCGGCGTGCTCGTCCCGGCTCCCGTCGCCGAGGCGTCGGGCGACGCGCCCGGCTTTTTCGGTGACGGCGTCCTCCCACACGTCCTCCGACGACGAGGCCCCGTCGCCGCCGGCCATGTCCTGCCGGCTCAGCATCAGCCCGACGAACTCGGCGACCTCGGCCTCCAGGCCTTCCGTCCCGAAGGGTGACGGGGTGAGGCGGACCATGTCGTCGCGCGTCAGCTCAGCCGCGAGCACGTCGCCGCGGTTCTCGGTCCAGACGCGGTGGTCGGCCGTGAGGCGGACCTCGTAGCCGGCCTTCGTGCGGAGCCGGTAGACCGGCTTCATCCCGGTCTCGATGACGCGCGTCGCCGGGTGCAGCGCGCCATCGAGGCCGACGACGCGCGGCGTGGTACCGACGAGGCTGTCGATCCGGCGGAGGCCGTCTTCGGTGGCGACGAGCGTGTCGCCGGTGACGCACGGGTTCGAGGAGTTGATCGGGGCGGAGTTGGGGCAGGTGTGCCAGCGCTGGATCGTGTCCTCGTACTGGAGGCCGGGGTCGCCGCAGACCCAGGTGCCCTCGGCGATGGCGTCGAGAATCCGGCGGGCCGGGACCTCCTCAACGGTCTCGCCGGTGGTGACGGCGCGGAGTGCGTAGGGCGCACCCGCCCCGGCGGCCCGCATGAAGGCGTCGTCGACGCGGACGGACTGGTTGACATTCTGGAAGGCGACGCTGCCGTAGGCCGGGCCGTTGAACGAGCCGTCGTAGCCCTGCTCGATGAGGGCGTGGGCCTTCTTCTCCTCCTCCATCTTGGCCGTCACGAACTCCATGATGTCCGGGTGCCACGACTTCAGCGTCTGCATAATCGCAGCGCGCCTCGTCTTACCTCCTGATTTTATTGT
>JBBSMV010000263.1:0-4065 GCA_038232975.1 Rhodothermales bacterium | reverse complement strand
GTCGACGCGCCACCAGCCGTAGAAGAAGTAGCTCGCCGCCAGCAGCAGCACCCAGCGGTGGCGCGGCGGGGTCAGGAAGTAGGCCCCGACGACGACGGGGAAGAAGACGAGGAAGGCCAGCGAGTTGAACAGCACGGCGAGCCGAAGCTAGAGGGTGGCAGGAAGGAGGTCGGCGAGCAGGTCGGTAAAGTAGCGCGCCCCGCGCGCGTTGAGGTGCCCGCTGTCGAACCAGAGGGCGGGGTCAAAGAGGCCGGGGTAGCGGTCCAGGTCGTTGAGGCTGACAAGACGGCCCGGCGGCAGCGCTGCGCCGAGCACCTCAGCGAGGCCCCCCCAGTCCTTCACATCACCGATCTGCTCAACGAAGTAGACCTCAACGCCCTGCGCCTCAGCGCGGCGGTAGAGGCCGAGCCAGATGGCGGCCATCACCGAGTCTGCCCGCGTCGGGGTCCCCGCCGGCTCCCGCATCCTCTCCTTTTTCCGCGCGAACGCGGCCTGCCCCTTCTTGGTCAGGAACAGCTCAACGCGCCGCCTTTCCTCCTCCATGCTCAGGGCCGCGAACCCCCGCCGGTCCCGCAGCGAGAACGGCTCCGGCTCGTAGAGCCGCTCGGCGAGCAGCGCGTCCCCCTGCCCCGGCAGCAGGTAGTGGTCCAGCCCCACCCCGAACCGCCCGAGCGCGATCCGCAGCCGTCGGATCAGCGGTGCGTCAAAAGCGAGCGAGGCCCTGGAGGCAAGCCGAACGCGGCGGAGGTCGTGGTAGTAGTAGGTGCGGCGGTTGTCGCGGTTCGCCAGGTCCATCCTAGGATCCACCCCGCGGAGCTCGAGCACGAGGTGCTTCACGTGGGGTAGCCGGAGCATCCGCTCGGCCTGGTAGTGGAACTCGAACGCACTGCCCCCCCGCAGCCCGAAGTTATAGCTGCTCCCGCCGCCGCGCAAGCTGTCGAAGCGCGCCACGTCCACGTGCCGGTAGGTGTGGCTCGACCCGAGGAAGACCGTCTCGGCCGCGAGTGCCTCCACCTCGCGGGCCTTGTAGCCGACCTCCTCGATGTCGCTGTAATCGTCGAGGCGCTGGAGAGCCAGCAGCAGGCCCCCCAGCAGGAGCGGGTAGGCGACGGCCTTGAGGACGACGCGGCGAGCCGAGGAGGGTGAGGCGGTGGCGGATCCCATGGGTGGTTGGTTGCCCGCTGCTGGAGCACGCGCTCTGCCCAGACGGAGCGTGAGCGCTAAGAATCCGGGGGGCGGGGGATGTGGGCTGCCAGAACCGATGTGTTCCACCGCGCTCCCCTCGCGTTGAGGTGAACCGTGTCGTACCAGAACTCGGGGGCGAGGAGGTTGGGGTAGCGGTTGGGGTCGTTCAGGATGATGAGCCGCCCCGGCGCGACCGCCTCGCCCAGGAGCCGGCTGATCCCCATGGACTTGCCCTCCGCCACCTGCTCGACGAAGTAGACCTCGACGCCCTGCGCCTCGGCCTGGCGGTAGAGGTCGAGCCAGAGGGCCGCCGCCGTCCTGTCCTGAGGCGTCGGCCGGACCCGGTCTCGTTGCCGCAGCATACGAACGTTCTCGGTGACTATCTCCTGCCCCTCCGGCCCGAGGAGGTACTCGTGGCGGCCCCAGAGCCAGGCTATCGTCTCCGCGACCTCGGCACGCTCGGCCGCCGATCCCGCCGGGTCCGCACGCGCCAGGAGCGCAAGCTGCGTGTCGAGCGCGAGGAAGCCCTGCCGGTCCAGCTTCTCGAGCAGCCCGTCTGCGGGGGCCAGGGACCTGAGGAGCCCCGCGATGACATCCCCACCCTGCCCCAGCAGGAGGTAGTGGTCGAGTGTAACCCCGATCTGGTCGAGCGCCGTCCAGAGCCGCCTCTGCCACGGAAGATTAGAGGCCAGGGCTACGCGTACCCCCACGCGCGCCCGCCGGAAGTCGCGGTGGTAGTAGACCCGGCGGGTCCGGCGGTTCTCCGGGTCGAGGCCTGCCCGGAAGGACTGGACCTCGACGACGAGCGTCTTCACGTAGGGCCGGTCGAGGAACCGTTCGGCCCAGTAGTGAACTTCGAAGGCCCCGGCACCCGGCAGCCCGAAGTTATAGCTGCTCCCGCCGCCGCGCAAGCTGTCGAAGAGCGCCGCATCTACGTGCCGGTAGGTATGGCTCGACCCGACGAAGACGGTCTCCGGCCGCAGCCGCTCGACCTCGGCGAGCTTACGCCCCACCTCCGGTATATCTGCGAGCGAGTCCTGCCGCTGGAGGGCCAGCAGCAGGCCCCCCAGCAGGAGCGGGTAGGCGACGGCCTTGAGGACGACTCTACCGGCGGAGGTCATGGCTAGAGGTGGACGAGAGGGGTCGGGTGCGGGCACCGCCAAATATACCCTGCCTACGCCGCCCGGTCTAGGGCCGCGTCGAGCCGGGCGAGCGTGTCGCGCAGCGTGCGGGCGACCGGCGTCCCGCGGTCGGCCTCGTCGCTCTGCGCCGGCTCCTCCATCAGGTCCAGCCCGACGCCCGGCCACAGGCGCGGGGCCGGGTCGTCGAGGACCTCGTCGCGCAGGTACAGCCCGTGCGCCGCCAGGACCGGGGCGATCTCGGCGCGGCGCTCGCCGAGGCTCTCGAGCGTGGCGTGGTAGGCGTGCTCGACGACGGCCTTGCGCGAGTCGAAGGAGAAGACGTTGGTGAAGAACATCTGGTAGTCCTCGCGGCTCGGCTCGAAGAGCAGGATGTCGGCCCCCTCGTAGCGCGCCTCGTAGGCCGCGATGCCCGTGGTGAGGCGCGAGTGGATGAGCGTGCGGAAGGTCTGCGCCAGCACGCCCGGCATCCCCCGGTCAATGAGCTTGCCGCGCCGCATGATGCCCTGCTCGACGGCCCGCGCCGTGTTGACCGGCACGATGGGGTTGACGCAGAGCACGAGGTCGGCCCCAGCGTCGAGCGCGGCCGAGGCGTGGACCGTCTTGAGGAGCACGCCGTCGACGTACTCCCGCCCGCCGATCGAGACCGGCGGGTAGAGCACCGGCAGCGCCGTGGAGGCTTGCACGGCCTCGGCGATGCCGACGTGGTCGAGGCCGGCCTCGCCGAAGCGGACGGCCTCGCCCGAGTTGAGGTCCGAGGCGACAATCGTGAGCTGCGGCCCGAGCCGGCGGAAGTCGTTCGTCCGGCCGCCGAGTGCGAACACATCGCGGAGGTAGTCCCGAATCCCCCGGTTGTCGAAGAGCCCAACCGGGAGGGCCCGCCCGAGCCGCCCGGCGAGCGCGGTCACGAGGCCGCCCTCGAAGTCGTGCTTGAAGAGCCAGTCGGCCACGCCCTCGGCGAGGTGCCTCGGCACCGACGCGCCGCGCCGCGCCCACTCGCCGAAGGCCGGCGTCAGAAACAGCTCGGGGCGGAACGGGTGCTCGCCCGGCTCGTCGCGGACCACGCTGCGGCAGAGCTGCGCCGTCGAGATGCCGTTGGCTAGGCATGCCCCGACGAAGGCCCCGGACGAGACCCCGACGTAGATCGGGAGCCGGGCCAGGTCCAGCCCGCCGATGGCCTCGTCGAGCGCCCGGAGCGCGCCGATCTCGTAGATCGCCCCCTCCGGCCCGCCGCCGGCGAGCGCGAGGGCAATCGTGGGGCCGGCGGGCGCAGCGTCGGGGTGGAGAGCCGGGGCTGAATCGGTCCTCGCACGGGAGGAGAAGACGCAGAACGGGGCGCGAGCGGTGGGAGTCGGCACGCGGCCTGCGTGCCCGCTCGCACCCCTGGTAAGATCGGCCACCGCAGCCGGAGGTGTCGGCGCGTTAGCGCTGCGCCTCGAGCCGCGCCACGGCCGCCTCGGCGGCGTCCTGACCCTGCACCTTCTCGACCACGAGGCCGTGCAGCTTCACGTGGTACCACCCGCCGCCGCCCTTGACGGCCTCGGCCCCGGCGGCGCGCTCGTCGGCCGTCAGCGCCGCGTTCTCGCGCTGCAGCGCGGCCACGCGCTCGACCGCCTCGTCCTCGCCGTGGACCTTCTCGACGGCGACGCCGCGCACCACGATCTCGTACCAGCCGTTGCCGGTGGCGCGGGCGACGATCTCGGGCTGCGCCTCGGCCTCGATCTCGCGCTCGCGGCGGAGG
>JBBSMV010000262.1:0-4070 GCA_038232975.1 Rhodothermales bacterium | reverse complement strand
GGGAGCGAGAGCTGCACCAGGCCGTGCTCGCGCGCGTAGGCCGCCTCCGGGTGCGTCGGCACTGCCGCGTTGCCGACCACAACGAGGTCCGGCCTCAGCCGCTCCGCACGGGGCTCGAGGTGCGCCGGGTCGTAGCCCTCGTCAATGGCGATGCCGAGCGCGCCCAGGCGGGTGCTCATCGGCGGGTAGGCCGCCTCGTCGGAGCCGCGCACGGCGTAGCCCTCCTGGCTCAGCAGCTCGGCGAGCGCGCCCATCCCCTTGCCGCAAATCCCGACGAGGTAGACCGATTCGATGGTGTCCGGCGGCGGGACGGCGGGGCGGTCGAAGATGCGGAGGTCAGCGTCGGGGACGTCTTCGAGGGCGCGCATGGGGGGCGTAGCGGGTGGGCCGCAAAGGTACGGGCTGCGGCGCGGGCAGCGTGCCTGCTCCGCGTCTTACTCTAACGCGTCTTATACCCAATCCGGTTGATCCGGATCACCCTGGTGTAGCAACTGTGTTCGGTGTCAAGAGGCAGCGAGGTGGATCTCTACATTCCAGGGCTGCCGATCCCGCGCCATTGCATTGAGCCAGATGAGCAGCTTGCGCATCCACGCCACTAGCGCCACCGGGCGGGCGGACGCCCGCCCCTTCGCCTTCCCTCGGGCGACGAGCCCCTGATAATGCGCCCGCAACGCCTCGTTATAGCGCACTCCGGAGAGCGTCGCCATGTAGAGCGCGCACCGTACCGAAGCGCGCCCGCCCCAGATCACGCGCTGCCCGCGCTGCCTGCCGCTGTCACAGTTGAACGGAGCTACGCCGACGAGGGCCGCAATCTCCTTGTGGCTGAGTTGGCCCAGCTCGGGCAGTTCAGCCACGAGCGTCGCACTCACGACGGGCCCGACGCCCGGCACGCTGCGAAACAGGGTATCGTCGGCACGCCAAGCCGGACTCGCCGCGATGACCGTGCGGGCCTGCTCTTCGGTCGCCTTCATCCGGCTCTCCAGAAAGGCGATGTGGGTCTCGACGTCCGCCCGGACAGGCCCCGTCGCCGTGTGGAGGCGGTTGCGCTCCTGGACGAGCATCTCCGAGAGCTGCCGCCGCCGGGCCACCAGCGCCGCCAGGAGGCGCTGCTGCTCATCGGGCAGCGCGCGCACCTCCGGGCGAATGCGCTCGGCGAAGAGCGCGAGCACAGCCGCGTCGATGGCATCGGTCTTGGCGAGCTGCCCGGTGGCGCGGGCGAAGTCGCGGACCTGGCGAGGGTTGACGACGGCGAGGGCGAACCCCGCCGCGCTCAGCGCAGCCGCCACGGCGTGTTCGAGTCCGCCGGTGGCCTCCACGACGAGCAGTTGAGGCTTGAGCGGATGCAGCACGCCGATCAGGTGCTCGATGCCCTCGGCGTTGTAGGCGAAGCGCCAAGTTTGGCCGCCGGAGGCGGCGATGTCGAGGTGGTCCTTGGCGACATCGATGCCGACGAAGGTGTTCATAGCGTTGGGCGTTGTCCGCGTGGACCCGGCCTTGCGGATACGGGCTCAGGGGCGAGGCCCCGGCCCCGGCAACTGTTCGGGTTCTAGGCGGGTGGGAGGGGGCGGTGCCCTCGCTACAGAGCGGGCTCGGTGGCCCCAGGGACACACGGGCTACCGCCCCCGAGTCAGGGTCAAGCAACATACAAGGGACACGGCGTGCCGTGTCCACACACCCCGACCTCTTCTCCTAGCTCCGAGTGCGGAGCGCGCTAGCGGTACGAGATCGTCCCGCTGACGGCGGCCAGAATCTTGGCCGCGCGCACGAGCACGGCCCGCGCGCCGGGCTTCGAGGCGTCAACGCTCGCTGTCAGCACCGCGTCGCCCTGCGTGAGGGCGGGCGGGCGGGCCTCGGCGAGGCTGCTGTCGGGGTCGTTCTGCTCGCGCGAGGCGTCGTTGAGCTCGCGCCGGGCGAGGTCCGGCACGCCGTAGTCCGGGTTCGCCAGGTCCGGCGTCGCCTTGGGGTCGGGGTCGCCGAGGCGTTCGACGCGGAGGCGCACGACGACCTCGGAGCTGTCGGCCTCGAGCCGGGCCCCGTCGGGGAGGATCGTGATGACGAGGCCCTCCTCGTCGGGCGCGAGCGGCTCCCAGTTGGCCCGGATAAAGGCAGCCAGCCCCTCGGCGTAGAGCTCGTCCGCTGCCAGCGTGCTCGTGACCACGACGGTGTCGAACGTCTCGGGGAGAGACGGAATCCGCGTCGGCCCGCAGCCGACGACGAGGAGCAGGGCAAAGCAGGCGGTACGGCGCATGAGAACCTCGGCAGGGAAGACCTTCAGGCAGGGACGGCTTGGAGCGATACGCAGCGAAAGGGATCAGCGAAAGGTGAAGCGGCCCGGCACGCTCGCCAGCACGTCGGCCGCCGCCGCGAGCAGGTCGTGCTCGGCCGCGCCCGTCTCGAGGCGGGCCGTCGGCGGGTGGCCCGGCTCCTCCTCGACGCGGACCGCGAGCGCCCCGTCCGTCGCCGCCGTCTGGACGGTGAACCGGAGCGCGTCGGAGTCGTGCTCCACCACCTCCCACCCGGCGGCGGCGAACGCGCCCCACGCCGAGGCATAGAGCACGCGCGGCGGCTCGTCGCTGGCGAGGACGAGCGTGGTGGCAGCGGGCGGCACCGACGGCGGCTCGGGGACCGCCGCCGAGCGGCACCCGGCGGCGAGCAGGACGAGGGCGAGGAGGGGAAGGCGCATGGCGGCAGCCGGGCCGGGAGCGGCGGGGCGGAGGAATATAGACCGTTCCACTCCCGCGCGGGACCTGGGCGCGGCACCGGCGTTGGAGGGGCCTCTTTTCTTCTCGCCACCCCTCGCCCGCCATGATCACCCTCGACCGCCAGTACGTCACCCCCTTCCTCGCCGCCGACACCCGCGCTGCCCTCCGGCCCCGCGTCCTCGATGCCCACCGCGCCGTGCTCGGCGGCACCGGCGTCGGCGGCGACATGCTCGCCTGGCGCGACCTCCTCCTCGACCCCGACCGCGCCCTCCTCGGCGAGATCGAAGAGGTCGCCGCCGAGGTCCGGGAGCGGGCCGACGTGCTGGTCTGCATCGGGATCGGCGGGTCGTACCTCGGGGCGCAGGCGGTGCTCGAGGCGCTCACCCCGGCCTTTGCCGAGCGCGGCGGGCCGGAGATCGTCTTCGCCGGGCACCACCTCTCGCCGGGCTACCACGCGGCGCTGCTCGAGTACCTCGAAGGGAAAAGCGTCTACGCCAACGTCATCTCGAAGAGCGGCAGCACGCTCGAGCCGGCGCTCGCCTTCCGCTTCGTCCGCCGCTTCCTCGAGCAGCACTTCGACGACGCCGAGCGGCGGATCATCGTCACGACCGGCCCGACGGGCGGCCTCCTCAACCCGCTGCGCGACGAGCGCGGCTACCGCAAGTTCGTCATCCCCAACGGCGTGGGCGGGCGCTTCTCAGTCCTCACCCCAGTCGGCCTCCTGCCGGTCGCTGCCGCCGGGCACGCCGTCCGCGCCCTCCTCGGCGGGGCCTCCGAGACCCTAAAAGCCCTCGAAGACCCCGACGCCAACCCGGCGCTCGACTACGCCGCCGACCGCTACCTCCTGCACGAGGACGGCTACACGACCGAGCTGCTGGCCGTCTTCGAGCCGCGGCTGCGCGGGGTCGGCGGCTGGTGGCAGCAGCTCTTCGGCGAGAGCGAGGGCAAGGAGCACAAGGGGCTCTTCCCGGCGGTGGCGCAGTACACCTCGGACCTCCACTCGCTCGGGCAGTACGTGCAGCAGGGCCAGCGCACGCTCGTTGAGAGCTTCCTCTGGGTGGACGACGCGGGCGACGGGCCGACGGTGGCCGAGGAGGCCGGCAACCCGGACGAGCTGAACTACCTCGCCGGCAAGACCTACGCCGAGATCAACCGCAGCGCCTATGAGGCGACCGCCGCCGCCCACGCCGAGGGCGGCGTCCCCAACTGGACCCTGACCATGCCCCGCCTCGACGCCCCTTCGCTCGGCGAGCTGATCGCCTTCTACGAGCACGCTGTCTCGGTGAGCGGCTACCTGCTCGGCGTCAACCCGTTCAACCAGCCCGGCGTGGAGACCTACAAGCAGAAGATGTTCAAGCTCCTCGGCCG
>JBBSMV010000261.1:0-4094 GCA_038232975.1 Rhodothermales bacterium | reverse complement strand
GGCCGGTCGCCCCTACTGTCGAGAGCAGACGGCACCTCACCACGCCGCGAGGACACGATACATCGTGTCCCTACTCGGCCGGGAACACCGTGTCCTCGAAGACCTCCTCGACCGGGAGGAGGCGGATGTCCTCGCGCTCGATCCCGAGCGGGAGCTGCTGGATCACCTCGTCCTCGGCCATGATCTCGTCGGGCTTCGGCGAATTATAAGTGATCGGCGAGGGCGTGTTCTCGACGAGCCGGTCGGCGAGGGCCTCGGCGCCGGGGGTGACGACGACGAGGGCGAGGTCGTCGGCCTG
Source organism: Rhodothermales bacterium (assembly GCA_038232975.1). Classification (GTDB taxonomy): domain Bacteria; phylum Bacteroidota; class Rhodothermia; order Rhodothermales; family JANQRZ01; genus JANQRZ01. The sequence goes on along the minus strand of JBBSMV010000261.1, from coordinate 3,796 downwards.
GAGGTGCTCGCGGAGAGCGCGGTTGACGTCCTCGAGCGTGAGCTTCTGCAAGCCGTCGCGGATGTAGGCCGCGAAGTCCGGGGTGCCGTAGAACTGCGAGTCCAGCGCGTAGCCGAGTTGCCGGCCCTGGCTCTGCGTGAGCACACCGGCGAACTTGAGCAGGTAGTTGCGCGTCGCCTCGAAGTCCTCCTCCGAGAGGCCGTCGCGGACGAGCTTCTGAAGCTCGTAGACCGCCGCGCGGACGGCGAAGTGCGCCTGCTCGGGCGGGACGGGCCGGATCCAGACCTGGAAGAGCTGGCTGCGACGGCCGAGGTTCGTGTCGGGGTGGAACTGGAACATGCCGCGCGGGAAGTACTCGATGTAGGCGTAGTCGCCGTAGTTCAGCCCGCGCGCGGCGCGGAGGCGCTGGTAGAGGTACGAGTTCGAGCTGCGGTGCTCGCCGAAGTACGAGCGCACGAGCCAGAGCGCCGGGAAGTCCGGGTCGCCGCGCACCACGTTGATCGGGAAGCCCATCGAGATCGCCGCGGCGCGGGTGTCCTTCTCGACGAGCGTGACCTCGAGGCCGTCCGGCATCGCGGGCATCGTGATCGGAGCCTGCCGCGTGGCCTCGCCCTCGGGCAGCGCAGCGGCGAGGTCGGCCTGGACGCGGGCGAGGAAGTCGGCGGGCACGTCGCCCGCGAGGCCGAGCGTGAGGTTGCGCTGGGTGTAGTGCGCGCGGTAGAAGTCGCGCACGTCCTCGCGCGTGAGGGCTTCGACGGCGTCGGCGTGGCCGAGCGTCAGGTGGCCGTAGGGCTGGCCGGCGTAGACCATCTCGTAGAGGACCTCCTTGCCGAGCTCCTCGTCGTTGTTCGAGCGGAGGCCGACGCGGATGGCGTTGACGAGGTCGCTCTTGACGCGGGCGAAGTCCTCGGCGCGGAAGCCGGGCGAGAGGAGCTGGCCGGAGATGATCTGGTAGTACGCTTGTAGGTTGTCGCGGTGGGTGCGGCCGCCGAAGACGGTCATCTCCTTGTCCACCTGCGCCGAGAAGCCGGCGGCGAGCGGAAAGAGCGCCTGCTGGAGGTCGCTGTAGGGCAGCGCCTCGCTCCCGGCGTCGGCGACCATCCGGGCCGTCAGCTCGGCGAGGCCCTCCTTGCCGGCGGGGTCGTCGGCGGCCCCGGCGAGGAAGAGGAACCGGAAGTCCACGAGCGGCGAGTCGGACTCCTGGACGATGGTCTCGAAGAGCGGCTCGGTCGGCAACGTGCCCCCGTATACCTTCGAATTAGGTATCAACTCAGCCTGTGGTTCGCTTGTAACTCGAACCGCCTCGTCGGAGAGGGCATCTTTGACGATCACCGGCCCGCCGTCGGTCGGGGCCGGACCGGGGCCGCCGCCCCTCTCCGCGCCTATTGCCTCGAGGTCCGCCACGCGGGCGTCGACCGAGCCGACGGCCGACTTTGCCTCGGGCAGCGGCTCGTGCGAGAGCGTGGTGACCACCATCCGGTCGTCGGTGAAGTAGCGATTCGCGGCGGCCTGCACGTCTTCGGGCGCGAGCGCGTCGTAGCGGGCGTAGACCTCGTTGATCGTCTGCGGGTCGCGTGTCACGGCGACGTAGGAGGCCAGCGCCGAGGCCAGCGCTGCGGAGTTGTCGAGGCTGTTCGCAAAGCCATACTTGAGGTTGCTCTTGATCGCCGCCATCCGCTCCGGCTCGACCCCGCGCACGCGGAGTTCGGCCAGCGTCTGCTGGACCGCGTCGCGGACGGCCCACACGTCGGCAGGGTCTTTCACGCGGGCGGCAATCGTCAGGAGCGCCGGGTCGCGGCGGTCGGGGAACGAGGCCCAGAGCTGGTCCACGGTCTGGTCCTCGACGACGAGCCGCCGGTAGAGGTCCGACGACCGGCTGAAGGCGTAGCGGGCGAGCACGTCGGCGGCGCGCATGTCGGCGTCGGTCGCGCCGTAGGCCGCCGGGCCGTGGAAGGCGACCGTCACCCACGGCAGCGTCGGGGTCTCCCACGCGACGTGCGCGTAGACCGCCCCGCTCGGCTCGGGTTCGGCCGGAATCTCGGCCGTGTAGCCCCCCGGCTTCCAGTCCCCCCAGTAGCGCTCGACGAGGTCGAAGACCCGCTCCGGCTCGGCGTCGCCGGCGACGATGACCGAGGTGTACTCCGGGCGGTAGAAGCGGTCGAAGAACTGGCGGCTGTAGTCGAACTGCTCGGGCATGGCCTCGATGTCTTCGAGGAAGCCCATCGTGGTGTGGCGGTAGGTGTGCTCGCGGAAGGCCGCCGCGCGCTGCGCCTCGAAGAGCTTCGAGACCGGGTCGGCGGCGTTCTTGTTGTACTCACCGAGGACGGCGAGGGCCTCGGTGCGGAAGTCGGCGTCGGAGTAGGCGAGCCTCTGGAAGCGGTCGGCCTCGAGCTTCAGCATCGTCTCGAGGTCGTCCTTCGAGAAGGTGATGTGGTAGACGGTCCGGTCGTCGGTGGTGTAGGCGTTCTGGTCGGCCCCGGCGTTCTTGAGCGCCTCCCGGTAGCGCTCGGTGGGATAGGCCTCAGTGCCGCGAAACATCATGTGCTCGAAGAAGTGGGCGAAGCCGGACTTGCCCGGCTCGACCTCGTTGCGGCTCCCGACCGAGACCGGGATGTAGAGCGAGACGATCTCGGGATAGTCCGTCGGGACGACGATCACGCGGAGACCGTTGTCGAGGTCGCGGACGTGGGTTTCGTAGGGGAAAATCCTGCTGTCCTGCGCTACGGCGGGCGTTACGATAGGGCCGGCGGCGAGGGCGAGCAGGCAGGCAGTGCGAAGGGCTTTCATCAAAAGGCGTCGGTTGGGGAGACGGCGGAAGGGGCGGCCGGGCCGCTGACGCTGAAACGAAGCAGGCGAGGCGGTTTGTACCGGGCCGAGGCCGAAGACAACGCGAAGAGCACTCTGAGGGTCCGCCCCGCCACCCGTAGCTTACGCCTCTCGCCTTCTGCCCTCCGTCCTCTATCTGCTGCCCGATGGAACCGCCCGTCCTCCCCGCCGACTCCGCCGAGGTCTTCGACCACCGCGTCACCGTCCACACGCCCGGCACCGGATTCCGCACGGGTGTCGCCGTCCGGCAGCACACGCTCGTTGCCGACGAGCCGGAGGCGGCCGGCGGGACGGACCAGGGACCGACGCCTTACGACCTCCTCGCCGCCGCCCTCGGGACCTGCACCGCGATGACGCTGCGGATGTACGCCGACCGCAAAAAGTGGCCGCTCGAAGGCATCACCGTCCACGTCGAGCACGACCGCCTCCACGCCGAGGACTGCGCCGCGTGCGAGACGAGAGAGGGCAAGATCGACCGCCTCCGCCGCATGCTCACGCTCGACGGCCCCCTCGATGCCGCGCAGCGCACCCGTCTCGTTGAGGTTGCCGACCGCTGCCCGGTCCACCGCACGCTCGCAGGCGAGATCGTGATCGAGACGGCGCTCGCGGACACGGAGGGGTGAGGAGCATCAGAAGCATGCGGTCGGCATAGCATGAGGGAGAGGTGGTGAGAGGGGACGGTCCGAGGAGCTGAAGCGTGAGCGGATGCGGCTTGCAGGACAAGGGCGGGCGAAGTATCTTCCAAACAGGCCAGCCAGCGCGTGGCTCAATCGCCTCGTGCTATGCGGAACGGTTCCGCTTTCGCCGCCGCGTGCTATGCCGACCCACTCCGCCTATTTACTGGTTGAGCCGCGCCCAGTTATGAGCCGCTGGCTGCCTCACGGTTTGCGCCTCGTTTCATCGTCAGTCGCACGCGCATTTGGTTTTCCCCTGAGCTCCCGCGTCAAAGCCCCGCTCCGCGCCGTCGTCG
>JBBSMV010000260.1:0-4105 GCA_038232975.1 Rhodothermales bacterium | reverse complement strand
CCCTCGAAGCAGACGTAATCGTGAAACGTGATTAGTGAGGAGTGTATCGCAGAACCCACGGTCGCACTAGCACCTTCACGAATCACGAACCACGAATCACCCCATGGAATCCCTCGAACGCGTCGCCGAAGCGCTCATCTTTGCCGCCGACGTGCCGGTGGCGGCGCGCGCCGTGGCCGAGGTCTTCACGGCGGTGACGGGGAACGAGGACGCGGACGCGGCGGCCGTCGAAGCCGCCGTCGAAAGCCTGAACCTGGCGTACCAGCAGACGGGGCGGACGGTGCGGATCGAGCGCTGGGCCGGCGGCTTCCGCATGGCGACCGTCCGCGAGGTTGCCCCGTTCGTGCAGGCGTTCGTCGCGGCCGAGGACGAGCGGCGGCTCAGCCGGTCGCTCTTGGAGACCCTCGCCGTGATCGCCTACAAGCAGCCGACGACCAAGCCCGAGGTGGACTTCGTGCGCGGCGTCGACGCCGGCTACGCGCTCGGCAAGCTGCTCGAAAAGAACTTCGTCACCGTCGTCGGCCGCGCCGAGGCGGTCGGGCGGCCGCTGCTCTACGGCACGACCGACTTCTTCCTCGAGCAGTTCGGCCTCGGGTCCGTCGACGAACTGCCGCGCCCGCGCGAGATCGAGCAGCTTCTTAACGATCCCGCCTTCGCGCGCGAGCGTACCGAGCTGTTCATCAACCTCGAATCGGGAACGGAAGAGGGGGGGAGCGGAGGAGCGGCTTCCGGCGACGAGACATCCAACCACGAGCAGCAAGCACGCGATGGCGAAGCGGAAACCGAATGAGAAAGGCAGGGCCGACTCGACGCGGCGGCGCAAGATCGCGCAGCGCAAAGAGCGCCAGGAGCCGGCCCCCGCGCCTGCGCCGGACCCGAGCGCGCCGGTCCGGCTCAACCGCTACATCGCCCAGGCCGGCGTCACCTCGCGCCGCAAGGCCGACGAGCTGATCGCCGCCGGCAAGGTCCGCGTCAACGACGCCGTCGTGACCGCGCTCGGCACCAAGATCGCGCCGAGCGACCGCGTCGAGGTCGACGGCCGGCTCATCCAGCAGCAGGCGTTCGACTACGTGCTCCTCAACAAGCCCAAGAACACGATCACGACAGTGGACGACGAGCGCGACCGCCAGACGGTGATGGAGCTGCTCGACGACGAGGCGCGCGCGCGCGGCGTGGTCCCCGTTGGCCGGCTCGACCGGGACACGACGGGCGCGCTCCTCTTCACCAACGACGGCGACCTCACGCACCGGCTCATGCACCCGAGCTACACCATCGAGAAGCTGTATCTTGTCCGCGCCTCGGCTCCCGTCAAGCCGCACGACCTCGACCGCCTCCGCACCGGCCTCGCGCTCGACGACGGCCCGGCGAAGGCCGACCGCGCCGAGTACGTCTCCGACGACCCCCGCGAGGTCGGCCTCGCGCTCCACGAGGGCCGCAACCGCCAGGTCCGCCGGATGTTCGAGGCCCTCGGCTACGAGGTCCACCGGCTCGACCGGGTGCAGTACGCCGGCCTCGACCTCGGCGCGCTGCGGCGCGGGCAGTGGCGGCGGCTCAAGCCGGGCGAGGTCAACCGGCTCCGCCGTGCGGTGAAGCTCAAGCCGCTCGTTTTTTAGGTGGTGGATAGTTGTTAGTGGATAGTGTCATCATGAACGGAGGAAACAAGTCCCTAGTAACAACGAACTACTAACGACGAACCAACCTCCATGAAAATTGCCTACGAGGGCCTCACCTACGACGACGTGCTGCTCATCCCGGCGCGCTCGGCGGTGATGCCCCGCGCCGTCTCGATGCAGACGCGCCTGACGCGGAGCCTCCGCCTCAACATCCCGATCCTGTCTGCGGCGATGGACACCGTCACCGAGGCGGGCCTCGCCATTGCGATGGCGCGCGAGGGCGGGGCCGGCGTGCTCCACAAGAACATGACGGCCGAGCAGCAGGCCGCCGAGGTCCGCCGCGTCAAGCGCTCCGAGAGCGGGATGATCCTCGACCCGATCACCCTGCCGCCCGACGCCACGGTCGACAAGGCGCGGGCGCTCATGGCGCGCTACCACATCGGCGGCATCCCCGTCGTGGACGGCGAGCGCCGGCTCGTCGGCATCGTCACCAACCGCGACCTCCGCTTCGAGCCCGATGGCGGGGCGCGCCTCGAGACGATCATGACGACCTCGCCGCTCGTCACCGCGCCCGTCGGCACGACGCTCGGCGAGGCCGAGGCGACGCTCCAGGAGCACAAGATCGAGAAGCTCCCCGTCACCGACAGCGGCGGCTTCCTCAAAGGGCTGATCACGTTCAAGGACATCCAGAAGAAGCGCAGGCACCCCCACGCCTCGAAGGACGAGCACGGCCGCCTCCTCGTCGGGGCCGCCGTCGGGATCACCGCCGACACGCTCGAGCGCGTGGCCGCCCTCGTCGCGGCCGGCGTGGACTTCATCACGGTCGACACGGCGCACGGCCACTCCGAGGGCGTCCTCAAGATGGTCGAGCGGGTCAAAGGCGAGCACGGCGGCCTCGAGGTCGTCGCCGGCAACGTGGCGACGGCCGAGGGGACCGAGGACCTGATCCTCGCCGGGGCCGACGCCGTGAAGGTCGGCATAGGGCCCGGATCAATTTGCACCACGCGCGTCGTGGCGGGCGTCGGCGTGCCGCAGCTCACGGCGGTGCTCCAGTGCGCGGCGGCGGCCCACAAGTACGACGTCCCGGTGATCGCCGACGGCGGGATCAAGCAGACCGGCGACATCCCGAAGGCCCTCGCCGCCGGGGCCGACACGGTGATGATCGGCGGCCTCTTCGCCGGCGTCGCCGAAAGCCCCGGCGAGACGGTCCTCTACGAGGGCCGGAAGTACAAGAACTACCGCGGCATGGGGTCGCTCGGCGCGATGAAGGCCGGCAGCAAGGACCGCTACTTCCAGGACGCCGAGGACGACCTGCGCAAGCTCGTCCCAGAGGGGATCGAGGGCCGTGTCCCGTTCAAGGGCGACCTCGCCGAGATCGTCTACCAGATGACCGGCGGGCTGCGCGCGGCGATGGGCTACTGCGGCTGCCCGGACATCGCGGCGCTCCACGAGCGCGCCCGCTTCGTCCGCGTCACCGGCTCGGGTCTCCGCGAGAGCCACCCGCACGACGTGACGATCACCGAGGAAGCCCCGAACTACTCAGTGCGCTCCTGACAGAGCGAGCTTCCGTTTTCAGTTTGCCTGCGGCGAGGCGTCGCGTTCTGGTTTCTAGCTTTTTATCCCCGACCGCTCGTGAACCGGAAACCAGAAACCAGAAACCAGAAACGAATCGCCACGGTCCGCCGCCTCCTGGCCGAGCACGGGGCCGACGCGGCGCTCCTGACGTTCCTGCCGGACGTCCGGTGGGCCGTCGGGTTCTCCGGCTCGAACGGGCTGCTCGTCGTCACCGAGGACGCCGCGCACTTCGTCACCGATGGGCGCTACGCGACGCAGGCCGCCGCCGAGGTCGAGGGGGCCGAGGTCCACGTGCCGGGCTACAACCTCGTCGAGCACGTCGAGCGCGAGGGGCTGCTCGGCGAAGCCGAGACCGTCCTCGTCCAGGCCGATCACCTGACGGTCGCCGCGTGGGACGACCTCGGCGAGCGGTTTCCCGAGGTCCGGTTCGAGCCGGTGTCGGGGTTTCTGCGCGAGGCCGTGGCGTCGAAGTCCGAGGACGAGATCGGGGCGATCCGCCGGGCGCAGGCGGTGACGGAGGCGGTCTTCGACGCGGTCCTGCCGCTCGTCGGGCCGGGCGTGAGCGAGCAGAGCCTCGCCGCCGAGATCGTCTACCAGCACCTCAAGCGCGGCGCGTCGGCGATGGCGTTCGAGCCTATCGTGGCCTCCGGCCCGAACGGGGCGCTGCCGCACGCCCGCCCGTCGTCCCGGACCTTTCGGCTGGGCGACCTCGTGGTGCTCGACATGGGCTGCATCGTAGAGGGCTACGCCTCGGACATGACTCGGACCGTCGCCGTCGGCGAGCCGGACGAGGCGGCGCGGCGGGCCTACGCCGTCGTGCTCGACGCGCAGGAGCAGGCGATTGCGGCGGTGCAGGCCGGGGCCTCCGGCAAGGCGGTGGACGCCGTCGCGCGCGGTGTCATCGAAGAGGCCGGACT
>JBBSMV010000259.1:0-4110 GCA_038232975.1 Rhodothermales bacterium | reverse complement strand
TCCCCACTCCCCCCCCCCCCCCCACGCCCCCCCGGGCCCGCCCCCGCCCCCCCCCCCGCCCGCGCGGCGCCGCGCCTCCCGCGCCCGAGCCGCCGCCGGCTGCCGCCGCGCCCGTCCCGCTCGTCACGAAAGCGGACTCCGTGGCGATGCGGGTCGTGGCGGCCTCCGGCGGGTTCGAGGCGTGGCGCGCGCTGCCGGCGCTCCGGTTCTCGTTCGGGATCGAGCAGGGCGGCGAGCAGCGGACGGCGGCGCGGCACCTCTGGGACAAGGCGCGCAACCGATACCGCGTCGAGTGGCCCGGCGGCGAGGACTCGGCCTACGTCGCACTCTTCTCCGCGTGGCCGGACAGTGGGCGCGCCTACCTCAACGGCACCCTGCTCAGCGGCGAGGCGGGCGAGGAGGCGATGGCGGCCGCCCGCAGCCGGACCATCAACGACACCTACTGGCTCCTGGCTCCGCTCAAGCTCTTCGACGAGGGCGTAACCCGCACCTTCGTCCCCGACTCCTCCGACGCCACCACTGATGCGATCCGGCTCGACTTCGACGGCGTCGGCCTCACGCCGGGCGACCGCTACTGGCTCTTCGTGGACCGCGAGACCGGGCGGCTGGCGCGCTGGACGTTCGTGCTCGAGGGCGATACTGTGCCGCGCTCGGCGCGGTGGACGGCCTACCGCGCGCTCGCCGGGCCGCAGGGCCGCGTGCTCCTCTCTGCGCGCAAGGAGGTCGTCGGCGCGCCGGTGGCGATCCTCACGGACGAGCTTCAGGCCCCGGCCGCGCTCGACTCGGCGTTCTTCACCGATCCGCAGCCGCGCCTCTAGCCGCGCCTCCGGCGAGGGCCGCGCCGAGGACGGCCTCGGCGCGCCGGGCGAGGGCGTCCGCCTCGTCGTCGGGGGTCGGGTGGACGGTTCCGCGGACGGCGAGCCGGGCAGTGATCCCACCCCGGGGCCGCGCCAGCCGCCAGACGGCCCGGAGGATCGGCTCGCCGGGGTGCCAGCGGACGGCGGCCTCGTCGTCGTACCGGAGGGCGCAGAGGAGGTACGGGATGCGCCCCTCGGCGGCGACCTCGAACGCGCCGCGCCGCAGCGGTTGCAGCCCCTCGCCCCGGCCGATCCCGCCCTCGGGAAAGAGGACGAGCGGCGGGTGGCTCCGGGCGGCGAGGGCCTCGGCCAGCTCGCGCCGTGCCTCCGCCCGACATAGCGAAGCGGGGGACGAGCCGAAAGCTCGCCCCCCACTTTGCCGCCAGGAAGGTAGGGCATCTCGTTATCCTTCTGTCTCGCTGGCCTGGCTCGATGCGCTGTTGGGGTTGGTGATGGTGTAGGAGAGAAGCAGAGCTTTCAAGTAGGGGCTTCCAGAACGAAGCCATTCACTGGGCGAGGCGGACGAAGCGACTGACAGCCGTGCTTCCCGCGCCGGAGATGCGGACGAGGTAGGCCCCGGCGGGGAGACTCAAACCGTCCAGGGCGACCTCGTGTGTGCCGGCCCCCTGGTGCCCGAGCGTCCGCGCCCACACCACGCGCCCGAGCGTGTCCGCCACCTCGACCAGAGCCTACGGCCTCAGAGCCGACGGGCGAGGCAATCCGGGGCCTTCGGGTCTATCCCAACCCGAGCACGGGGAGCGTCCGGCTGAGCTACGCGCTTGCGACGCCGAGCGAGGTGCGCTCGGCACGAGCAGCCCGAGGTCGAGGGCGTAGGCGGCCCCAAGAGCCTCGATGGTGCCTATGAGCGCGGTCGCCCTCGCGCCTGTCGTGTCCGCTGCGAGCGCCGCCGAGCGGCCGAACTGGTCGAGGCGGCCGGGGTCGGGGGCGCGCAGCAGGCGCTCGAAGGCCCAAGTGCTCCCATCGAGGCGGTAGAGGTAGGCGGCCCTGGCGTCATTCAACCCCTCTACGTCCTGCCTCGGCGCGGTGACCACGGCATAGGGACTGGACAGAGCGACGTGCCCCCCAAAGAAGTCGTACTCCGTTAAGTCCGGGGGTTGAACTCGGCTTCGGCGATTCCAGCCTGTGGCTGAGTGCCGGTAGAAGTAAGCCGCTCCACACTGGTACCCAATTGGACCCGGGCAGCCTTCGTTTGGTGAGCCCACCAGCATCCATTTCTCATCGAGCGCGAGTGCGCCTCCGAACCAGGAAGCTCCGACAGGACGCACGCGCTCCTGTTGCTCCCAGGTGCCCGCCTCACCTCTATAGACGTAAACAGCCCCACCCGTGTCGTCCTCGCCGTCGTGGCCTTCCCAATAAGCCCCGACGGCGATGTGGCCTGCGTCGGAACCTACAGCCCATCCAAACCTGTCTACGATCTCTCCCTCGTTAGCGCAGAGCACGGCCTCCTCCACCCACACGCCCTCACTAGTTCTGCGGAAGACGTGCGCCGCCCCCGGCACCGGGTCGAGCAACCCCCGCGTCACCGCCCCTACCACCGCCACGTACCCGCCGCCAGCCTCGGCCTCCTCCGACGTGTCCAGCGCCACCGACACCCCGAACAGGTGCTCCGGGTGCGCCAGCGATTCCGGCTCCAGCACCGCCTCGACCACCCACGCCGACTCCATGCCGTCGCCCTCGCGCCGGAGCACGTAGGCCCGACGCCGCGCCGCCCACCCTGCCTCCGTCACGACGGCCCACCGGCCCGAGAGCGCCACGGCCGCCCCGAAGCCGCCCTGGTAGAGCGGCTTGCCCGGCGCGAAGACCTGCGCCTGAAGCTCCCACCCCGCTTCGCTGCGGTAGTAGGCGAAGACGCTGCCGGCGTCGCCCGTGGCGTCGTTGTCGCCGAGCGCGCCGACGAGCGCCCACGCCCCGTCGTCGGCCTCCGTCATAGCGACGGCCGCCGAGAACGTAGTCCGGCCTGGTCGGCGTCAGGCGCGCGACGGGCTGCATCTAGCCAGGACGTGGCGAGTTAGCGTGCCGACTCCCACTTTATAGTTGGCGGCTACCCCCTCACGCTATAGTTGGCGGCTACCCGCTCACGCTCCCCACCGGCAGTCTCCACACCGTAAACTCCGAACCTCACCTTTTCCACCTCACCTCACCTCCCATGCAGATAGGCATCATCGGCCTCGGCAAGATGGGCGGCGGCATCGCGCGCCGCCTCCACCGCGCCGGCCACACCCCCGTCGGCTTCGACCTCGACCAGAAGGAGCGCGACGAGCTCGCCGCCGACGGCATCGGCACCGCCGCCTCCATCGAGGGGCTAGCCGATACGCTCGAAGCGCCGCCCATCTACTGGCTGATGGTCCCGGCCGGCAAGGTCGTCGACAAGGTCCTCGCCGATCTCAAACCGCACCTCCACGAGGGCTGCATCGTCGTCGACGGCGGCAACTCGTTCTACAAGGACTCGATGCGCCGCGCCGAGGAGATGAAAGAAGACGTCGGCGCGCACTACATAGACTGCGGCGTCAGCGGCGGCGTCTGGGGCCTCGAGGGCGGCTACTGCCTCATGGTCGGCGGCGACGACGAGCCGGTCGAGTACTTGCGCCCGGTCTTCGAGACCCTAGCCCCGGCCCCCGACAAGGGCTGGGGGCACATGGGGCCGAGCGGGTCCGGTCACTTCGTCAAGATGGTCCACAACGGCATCGAGTACGGGCTGATGCAGGCCTACGCCGAGGGCTTCGCGCTGATGACGGCGAAGGAGGAGTTCGGCCTCGACACGGTCGAGATCTCGCAGGTCTGGCAGCACGGCAGCGTGATCCGCTCGTGGCTGCTCGAGCTCGTCGAGCGCGCCCTCGAAGAGGACGGGCCCGGGCTGGACGAGATCGCCCCCTACGTCGCCGACTCGGGCATGGGCCGGTGGACGGTCAAGGAGGCGCTCGACCTCAACGTCCCCGCGCCGGTCCTGACGACCTCGCTCATCGAGCGCATCCAGTCGCGCGACGACCGGGCGTTCTACAGCCGGCTCCTCGCCGCGCTCCGCAACCAGTTCGGCGGCCACGCGCTCATGGCCGCCGTCTCCGGCGCGGACCCCGAGACCGGCACCTGAGGACTGCCGGAATGGGTGGAGTGGGTGCCAACCCCGGCCAGGGCGAGGCACGCCTCGCCCCTACGGCTGCCTCGGTGGAGGGCGACGGCCCTTCGACCCTCCCCTTCCTCCCACGCCTTCATCCAACCATGGACTCCTGCCTCT
>JBBSMV010000258.1:0-4119 GCA_038232975.1 Rhodothermales bacterium | reverse complement strand
GGGGGGGCGCGCCCCCCCCCGCCCCGCGGCCCCCCCCCCCGCCGGGGGGCCGGGGGGGGGGGGCCCGCCCGCGCCCCCCCCCCGCGCGCGCGGCGGGGGGGGGGCGGCCGGTGTATCTTGCCGGGCGCACCGGCCCCGGTCCTATGAAGACGCCCCGGTTCTATCTGGAGCACATCCACGAGCAGACGCGGTATCTGATGGCAGCGTCCGCTGGGCTCAGCAAAGAAGACTTCCTCAGCAATCACACCCTGATTCTCGCGTTCGAGCGAAGCCTGGAAATCATCGGCGAGGCCGTCGCCCGAATCGACGAGGAGTTCAGAGCCGCCCACCCAGCCGTTCCGTGGCGCAAGATCCGAGGGCTGCGCAACATCGTGGCCCATGTCTACTGGGCCGTCGACTACGACATCGTTTGGCACGTCGTGACGACCGACGTGCCTGTGCTCCACGATCAGGTAGACCGTCTGCTGAGCGCCCTGCCATGACCCCCCTCCCGCACGAGATCGCCGCCGCGCTTCGGCCGCACGAGGACGCGCTGCGCCGCCTGGGCCTGAAGTCCCTGGCGCTCTTCGGCTCGGCCGCCCAGGCGACGTCACGGCCGGAGAGCGACCTCGATCTGCTCTACGAGTTCGAAGAGGGAGGCGCGACGCTCGACCGCCTGCTGGACCTCCAGGCTTTTCTAGAGGGGCTGCTGGGCCGCGAGGTGGACCTGGTCTCCCGAAAGTACCTGAGTCCCATTCTACGACGGTACATCGGGGGTGACGTGGTGCCGGTCTATGAGGCCCTCACGTGATTGCAAGGCGCTACGGACACTTCCGTAGGCGTCACGTTTCAGGGGCACAACAGTAGCGGATCGGGTTTGCAAACCCGTACTCCCAACCCTGCCACCCGTCATCCCCGCGAACCGAAGGTCGGCGCAGCCAACGCGGGGACCCACAGGGTTCGCTGGCCGGCGGGTCCCGGAGCGAGCGCTGCATTGCGGAAGCACATGGGGTGGATCAAGTTGGGTCCGGCTGGGTTCTTACCTTTGTCTTACCTCCGCGAGCAATCCACCGGCGAGGTGCCGCATGTGCACCGTTCGGCTTTCCAGCAAAGGGCAAATCGTCATTCCGAAGTCCGTCCGGCAGGAGCACGGGTGGTCGCCGGGTCAGGAGTTCATCGTCGAGGAGGCTGACGGCGGGGTGCTGCTCCGGCCCCGGCCGCGCTTCCCGCCGACCGAGCTAGAGGAGGTCTTCGGCAGCCTCCCCTACGAGGGGCCTCCGCTGAGCCTTGAAGCGATGGACGCCGCCGTGCAAGAAGCCGTCCGGGCGCGGTGGGCATCGCCTGGACGGGAGGAAGAGCGATGACGACTGTAGACACGAACGTCGTGGTTCGCCTCCTCGTGGGGGACGACGCCGAGCAGGCCGAGCAGGCACACGCCCTCTTCGGCGACGGGAGCCGCGACCTCGTCGTGCTGAGCACGGTGCTGCTGGAGGCGGAGTGGGTACTGCGCGCCGCCTACGGGTTCGAGCGCGCGGAGGTAGCCCGGGCGTTGCGGCGGCTGCTGGGGCTTCCCAACGTGCGGGCCGAGGACCCCGAGCGGGCGCACCAAGCCCTGACGTGGCACGGTGAGAGCCTCGACTTCGCCGATGCCCTGCACTTGGCCGGCAGCCAGGGTGCCCGAGCGCTGAAGACGTTCGACCGCGCCTTCGCCCGTGACGCCTCGGGACGCGGCCCCTGCCCGGTCGAGCTACTGTAGAAGAGGGCGCTCTGTCATCGGTACTTCTCAGCGAGGTACGCGCGCTGGCTTTCCTCCGTCACGTCAAAAGATCACACCGAGACGAGCTATAGAGCGGCCGGTCTGTGAGGCTCTCGTGTGATTGCGAGGTCCCACGGACGCTTCCGTCGGCGTTGTACCTCGGGGGCACAGCAGTAACCTGAAAAGCGGGGGTCTCGAACCTCAAGGTGTGTTCAGCGTCTAGGACGAAACAGACAGAGCTACCGATGCAGCACGAGTTCGCCGCCATCATCGAGCACGACGAGGACTGGTTCGTCGCTTATGCTCCCGAAGTGCCCGGTGCCGACGGGCAGGGTCGGACGCGCGAGGAAGCGCTCGAAAGTCTCTCCGATGCCATTGCGCTGATTCTGGAGGATCAACTATGACCCAACCTGTCACCAAGTCAGACATCGTCCGGGCTGTCTCGGAGCTTCCCGATGATGCTACGCTCGACGACGCCTTCGAGCGCCTGTTCGTCCTGCACAAGATCGAACGCGGTCTTCAGGACGGGGCGAAGGGCGAGACGATGACGCAAGCCGAGGTCGAGGCTCACTTCCGTCGGCGTCGCGCCTCGGGGACGGAGTGACGTGGCGACGGTACGGTGGTCGTCGCAGGCGCGGAAGGATCTGGAGTCCGTCTCCAATTATCTCCGCGACGTAGCCCCCGCGTATGCAGAGCGCTTCGAGGAGAAAGTGTTTGAGGCTACGCGCAGATTGGAGGTGTTTCCGCGGTCGGGCCGTGTGATTCCCGAGGCAGAAGAGGAGGCACTTCGAGAGATCATCTACCGGGAGTACCGGATCATGTATCACGGCGATGAGGCGGACGAGGACGTGTTGATCGTGACGGTCCTGCACTCGTCGCGCCAGTTCGGAGGGTTTGGGGCGGAATAAGACTCTTTCCCTTTCCACGCTCATGCTCATCCGATCACCGTCGAGATGGAGCGAGAGCTGGGGCCGATCTCGTGTGCGGGCGGGACGCAGCCCGGCGAGGCGGACGCGCCCGGCCCCGAGTCGTAAGTTGCCGCGCTCCCCGCTGCTTCTGCCGCCATGCTCCGAAGTCTCCACATCCGCGACTACGCCCTCATCGAGGCGCTCGAGGTCGAGTTCGACAGCGGGCTCAACATCATCACCGGCGAGACGGGCGCGGGGAAGTCCATCCTCCTCGGCGCGCTCGGCCTGATCCTCGGCGAGCGGGCGTCCACCGAGGCAGTGCGCTCGGGCGCGAAGAAGGCCGTGATCGAGGGACTCTTCGACGGGGCCGACGAGGGCGGGCTGCCAGACCTTCTCCGCGAGCACGAGATCGAGCCGCACGAGAGCGGCGTGCTCATCGTCCGGCGCGAGGTGTCGGCCTCGCACAGCCGCGCCTTCGTCAACGACACGCCGGCCACGCTCGCCGTCCTCCGCGCGGTCGCCGAGCACCTGATAGACCTCCACGGGCAGCACGAGCACCAGTCGCTCCTCCGCACCGAGACCCACCTCGCGCTCCTCGACGACTTCGGCGGGCTGGGCGGCCTCGTCGGCTCCTACGCCGAGCACTACGCGGCGGTCGGCACGCTCCAGCGCGAGCGGGCGGGCCTCGTCCGGCGCGAGGGCGAGCTCGAGCAGCAGCGCTCGCTCATCGAGTTCCAGATCGCAGACATCGACCGCGTCGCGCCCGAGCCTGACGAAGAAGACGAGCTCGAGGCCGAGCGGCGGATTCTGGAGAACGCCGAGACGCTCTACGAGGCGACGGCCTCGCTCTACGAGATGCTCTACGAGAGCGAAGACGCGATCTACGACCGCCTCGTCGTCGTCCGCAACGAGCTCCGCGACCTCGCCCGGATCGACGGCGCGTTCGAGGCGACGCTCGGCGAGATGCAGGCGGCCGAGATCGCGGTCGAGGAGGCGACCAAGTTCTTGCAGGGCTACAACGCCCGGATCGAGTTCAACCCCGAGCGGCTCGAAGAAATCCGCGAGCGGCTCGGCGCGCTCGAAGGGCTCAAGCGGAAGTACGGCCCTTCGCTCGACGCCGTGCTCGACCATCGCCGCGCCATCGGCGAGACCTACGCCCTCGCCGCCGACTTCGAGGGGGCCATCGCCCGGCTCGACGCGCAGATCACGACCGCGCAGGCGGCGCTCTCGGACGCGGCCTACCGCCTCAGCCAGAAGCGCCACGAGGTCGCCGAGCGGATCGAGGCGATGATCCGCCAGGAGCTGGCCGACCTCGGGATGCCGCACGGCCAGTTCGTCGTGGACTTCGCGCGCGAGGCCGACGCGACGGGCTGGATCGCGTGGCCCGACGGCCGGGGCACCGTCCGCCTCCGCGCCTTCCCCCCCGGGGCCGACCTCGTCGAGTTCTACATCACCACGAACCTCGGCGAGGCCCCG
>JBBSMV010000257.1:0-4124 GCA_038232975.1 Rhodothermales bacterium | reverse complement strand
TCGAGCCAGTTGTCGCCGAGGCCGACCTCGACGACGACCGGCACCGCCAGCGGGAGCGCGGCGGCCATCTCCTCGCGCAAGAGAGCGCTCATCGGCTCGGCCTCGGCGTTGGGCACCTCGAAGACGAGCTCGTCGTGGACTTGCAGGATCATCTTCGAGGCCCGCCCCTCGGCGGCGATCCGGTCGTGGATGCGGATCATGGCGATCTTGATCATGTCGGCCTGCGTGCCCTGGACCGGCATGTTGACGGCGACGCGCTCGGCGAAGGCGCGGTCGGTGGGGTTGCGGCTGGCGATCTGAGGGACGTAGCGCCGCCGCCCGAGCAGCGTCTCGACGTAGCCCCGGCGGCGGGCCTCGTCGAGGAGGCCGTCGAGGAACTCGATCACCCGGGGGTACGAGGCCCGGTACTGGTCGATCAGCGCCTGCGCCTCGGCGTTCCCGATGCGGAGCCGCTGGGCCAGGCCGAAGGCCGAGATGCCGTAGGGGATGCCGTAGTTCACCTGCTTGACGCGGTCGCGCTGGCCGCGCGTGACGGCGTCGTAGGCAATCCCGAAGACGCGGGCGGCGGTGGCCGTGTGGATGTCCTGCTCCCGGCGGAAGGCGTCCACGAGGTCGGGGTCGCCCGACATCGAGGCGATGATGCGCAGCTCGATCTGGGCGTAGTCCGCCGCCATCAGCACGTGCCCCTCCTCGGCGACGAAGGCGCGGCGGATCTCGCGGCCCAGCTCGGTGCGGATCGGGATGTTCTGCAGGTTGGGATTTGAGGAGTTATGCACCACGATCCCCTGCGCCGTGTACTGCGCTACGCCCTCGACGGCGATGTCGAACATAGGACGGGGTTCTTCCTCTTCGACGGCCTCCACCCGGACCTCGAAATACTGCGCTGCGGCGGCCTCTTTGAGAAACTCGGCGGCCCCGTACTCTACTTCACCGCCGAGCTGCTCCACCATCCACTCAGCCCGCGAGAGCACGACGGTGTCCGTCTCCCCTCGCAGTTTGGAGGTGAGCTGATACACGGCATTCGGCACACGTCCCTCCCCGTCGCGGACGGCATCGTAGAGGGTGGGCTGCACCGCAGCGAGGTCGAAACCGTCTGGCAGCGAGAGGAGCTCAGCGCGGCTCTTCTCGGTCGGCTTCGCTGCGAGCTCCGCCGCGCACCGGCGCTTCCGCTCGGAGAGGAAGCCGATGCGTTCGGGGAACACCCGCTTCGAGCGGTCGCCAAGCACACGGAGGGTGTAGCGCGGTGCGTAGCCGCGCGGGTCGGGGGTCCCCCCGCCGAGACCCGACGGGATGCCGAAGAGCGTGAGGAGCTGCTGTACATCCTCCAGCATAGCCCGGCTGACCGAGCGCACGCTGATCCCGTAGGCCACGCCCACACACCCGTCGCCCTCGAAGTAGCCGCGCAGGAAGGCTGCCACGACGGCTTCGGGTGCCCGAAGCAGACCTGGTGGGACGCGGAGCTCCCCGGAGAGGCCGCCCGCGCCGAGCTGCTCCAGCGCGCCCCCGATATCCACCCCGGACACCTCCAGCACGGGACACGTCCGCGTCGTGCGGCGCGTAGGGCGCTTCCCAAAGAGCGCCTCGATGCGCCGGGCGAGCGTGCTCACCAGGTCGTCCTCGCCCCACCCGAAGGCGAGGATGACCTTGCTCGGCTTGCCGTTGTAGTTGCTCCTGGCAATGTGACCGTCGGCCATGAAGTAGCCGACGAGCTCCGCTAGCTCCGGCGTCCACCGCTCCGGCAGCCGAGGTGATTTCCGCGTCGGGTACGCCGCCGTCGGTCTCAACCCCAGCGCCGTCTCGGTGCCGAAGAGCCCCTCGGCGAACGTCATGTAGAGCGGGGTCCCCGGCGCGAGCGCATCGGCGCGGAGCCAGCGCCCTCGGCTGCGGAGCCGGTGCTCCGGGCTGCACCGGAGCGTGATGCCGTTCGAAAGCCGGAGCACGACCGTGGGCTTGACGCCCGTCGCCTGCCAGGCCAGCACCCGGCGCGGGCCGAACGGCGTGCGGGCGCGCTCGCCGGGCTGCACCGTCTCGATCCCCACCAACCCGCGCTCGGTGTTGACGAGCGTGCCGGCCGGCAGGCACGAGAGCCTCCCCGTGGCGGTGACGGCCTGGTTGAAGTCGGTGTGGACGCGCCCGGTCTCGGGGTGGATCAGCTCCGGCAGCTTGTCGACGTAGGTGGATTTCAGCTTGGAGACCTTGCGCCAGTCGAGCACGAGGGCCGGGAGCGGGTGCTCCTGCGCCAGCTCGGCCAGCACCTTCTCGTCGGTCTTCGGCTTGCCGGTCTTGGTCTTGCCGAGCGTCTGGAGGCCGATCCCGAAGGTCGGGGCCTCCTCGGCGAGCTGCTTCTTGGTCTTCGGCTTGGCCTCCGGATCGCCCGCGACCTCGCCGGCCTCGGCGTCGCGGACGTCCTGCGCCCACCGCTCGGCCGCCGCCCGCTCCTCGTCCGAGGGCGGCGGGTTGAAGAGGACCTCGCCGAGCTGCTTCGTCGAGCCGATCCCAAACGTCCGCCCGGCCTGCTCGTAAATCTGCGCCTCGAGGTCGGCGAGCTGGGCGTCGAGGCCCCGGCGGATGTCGGCCAGGACGGCCTCGGAGACCTTGACGCCGGCCATCTCCATATCGGCCAGCACGCGGACGAGCGGGAACTCGATCTCCTCGGCGATCTGGAGGAGGCGGCCCGCGCCATCGTCCCGCTCGCGCAGCGCCTCGCTCAGGACGGGGACGAGGCGGAGGGCGATGTCAGCGTCCTCGCAGGCGTAGGGGCCGACGTCTTCGATCGGCACCTGGTCCATCGTGAGGGCATTTTTGCCGGTCCCGATGAGGTCGGTGATCGGCTGCGGGCGGTAGTTGAGGTGGAAGCTGGCGACGTCGTCGAGCTTGTGGCTGGCCTCGGGGTCGAGGAGGTAGTGGGCGATCATCGTGTCGAAGAGCGGCCCGCGCACCTCCACGCCGTGGCGCTGCATCACCACGAGGTCGTACTTCACGTTGTGCCCGACCTTGAGGAGCGCCGCGTCGGTGAGCGCCGGGCGGAGCGCGTCGAGCGCCTTCGGCGTGGCGGTCCCGTCGGGGAGCGGGGTCGGGACGTAGACGGCCGCCTTCTCGCGCCGGGCGAGCGCGACGCCGACGAGCGCGGCGTGCATCGGGTCGGTCGAGGTGGTCTCGGTGTCGAAGCTCAGGCGCTTGGCCTGGCGCGTGACGGCCTCGGCGAGGTCGAGCTCGTCGCGCTCCCAGACGGTGCGGTAGTCCACCGCGTCAGTGTCGAGGGCGGTGACGGGCTCGTAGGGGCCGAAGTCGAAGCTCAGCGAGGGGTCGTCCTCGGGGAGCGTCGTGAAGGCCCGGCCGGGCTTGCCGTCGGCGCGGGCGCGCGTCCGGCCCTCGGCGTAGTCGCGCGCGCGGAGGCGGAGGCGGCTCCCGAAGCCGACCTCGTCGAAGAGCGCGTCGAGGGCTTCGAGGTCGGGGTCGGTGCGGCGGAGCGTGTGCCAGTCCAGCTCCTCGCCGTCGGGGCCGGAGAGCGGGACGTCGGTGCGGATCGTGACGAGGCGCTTGGAGAGGCGGGCGTCGCCGGCGTGCTCGGTCATGCCCTCGCGCGCGCGCTTGCCCTTGAGGTCCGCAGCGTGCTCGATGATGGTCTCGACGTCGCCGTACTCCTGGAGGAGCGCCACGGCGGTCTTCTCGCCGATGCCGGGGACGCCGGGTACGTTGTCCGACGTGTCGCCGATGAGGGCCAGGAGGTCTATGAACTGGTGGGGCTTCAGCCCGCCGTACTTCTCGGCGAAGGTCTCGGGCGTCTCGCGGTCGAAGGCCTCGCCCTGGTAGGGCGGGCGGAGCATGTGGACGCGGTCCGAGAGGAGCTGGCGAAAGTCCTTGTCCGCCGAGAAGATCACAGCGGCGACGCCCTCGGCCTCGGCCCGCCGGGCGAGCGTCCCGATGACGTCGTCGGCCTCGACGCCTTCGGCCTCGAGCACGGGGATGTCGAAGGCCTCGACGAGCCGCTTGATGAGCGGGACGTTGCTCTTGATCTCGGGCGGCATGGGCGGGCGGTGCGCCTTGTAGTCGTCGTAGAGCTGGTCGCGGAAGGTCGGCGGGCCGCCGAGCTTGTCGAAGACGACGGCGATGTGCTCGGGCTG
>JBBSMV010000256.1:0-4128 GCA_038232975.1 Rhodothermales bacterium | reverse complement strand
GGCTCCTCCGCAGCGAGGACGACGACGGGCGGATCGCCCTGCCCCCGCTGGACCTCACGCTCGCGCTAGCCGACCTCTACGACGGCGTCACCTTCCCGGACCCGGGCGACCTGGACCGACCCGTCCTACGCTAGGCCCTGCCCGGACGTAGAGGCGCGCAAGCTCACGGCCGCGCGCTGAGCAACGTCGAGGTAGGGTTTAAGTCTGCGCCCCTACGGTTCCTGGGGCTTGGTAGCCGTCGCCACGCCGCGGACCCGCCCTGCGGTCCCAGGTTCTCGGGCCGGGCGGGGTCCCCAAACTGCACCTGGACCGGCCGGCCGTACAGGGTCTTGTAGAGGAGCAGGGCGTAGATGAATACCACGACGCCCGCCATCTCCATCGCCTCCTCGGCGCTCGAGATCAGGATGTAGGCAGCGTTCTGCGCCCCGTGCGACTCGATGTGCCACCCGCCCACCATCTCTCCGCCGACGGCCCCGCCGACGTAGAGCACCTCGGCTAGCGCGAAGAGTACCTGGAAGCGACGGGGCAGGCGGAGGAAGAACCGGAGATAGGTCGCCGCGAACACCAGCAGAAAGGCGACGGCCGGAATCACCCACGCCGAGCGGAGCGCTCCCCGGGTGTTGCCGATGCGCCCTTTGAGCGGAGCAGAGATGCTGTTGTGGAAATCGACCGCCTCGTCGACCGAGAGCAGCAGGAAGAGCACGGCCAGCCCACCCCAGGACCACCAGTCGCGCCGCCGTGTCTGGTCCGAAGCGATGCTCCACAGAAGGAGGGCCGCCCCCAGTAGCAGCAGGGCCGAGAAGTAGGCCGGGACGGTGGCTTCGGCGTCGAGATCGAACTTGTTGGTCAACCCGAAGGACAGGAAGCCGCTCGCTACCGTGAGCCTGTGGTATTGGAAGAAGAGGTGGAACGTGACGAGGCCCAGGACGACGGCACCGAGCACACCGCCAACCTTCGCAGGGCGCACCGTCACGTCACGGGGAGCAGTCATAATCCGGGAGAACAAAGGGGCAGAGGTGGAGGCGCACGAGAGGGGAGTGAGGCACGTAATGATTTAGTAATATACCCTCCGAACGAGAGCACCGGCCCTGAGCGCCCAGTTTCCTCGTGCATCCCTGCAACGACGGGCGGCATCACGGGTAGGGCGGAACGTGCTACCTTCCTATTCCTCTCCTCTCCAACAACCTACCGCCATGCGCTCTACGCTCCTCCTCTTCGCTTTTGCCTTCGCCGTCGGGGCCTGCTCCAGTCCGCCTCGCGACATGCCGGAGGAGGACCTGCCCACGGTCCCCCTCGACGAACCGTTCACGGTGGAGCTTGGCGAGCAGGTCGCGCTCGGCGACGAGGGCATCGTGCTCCGCTTCGACGCCGTCTCGTCGGACAACCGCTGCCCGGCCGACGTGAGCTGCATCCAGGCCGGCGAGGCGGTGGCGCAACTCACCCTGCTCGAGGACGAGGGGCCAGACCTCCCCTTCACGCTCACGGCCGACGGCCTCGTGATCGAGCTGCCGGCTCCGGAGCAGGTCCAGTTCAAGCCGGTCGGCCGCTTCTCGGTGGCGCTCTACCTGCTCCAGCCCTACCCCGGTGTCGCCGAGCAACAGGGGATGCCGGTGACGGCCACGCTGGAAGTTCGCCGGACGGTGCGGTAGGGACAGAGAAGAGAAAGAGGAGAGGGAAAAGACAGAGGAGAGAGCACACTTCCGGTCTCTCTTTTCCTTCTCCTCCCTCTTTGCTCTCTTTATCCCCGCTCCTCGATGCTGCGCTTGAGCAGGCCCTGCTTCTTGAAGTAGATCATCGTCGTGTCGAGCGTGCCGTGGCGCATCCGCTGGCGGACCTCCTCGATGCTCATCCCGTCGCCCAGCCAGATCAGCGCGGCCGTGTGGGTGAGCGAGTGCGGCGTGACGCCGGGGCGCTTGAGGCCCGCCGCCTTCAAGAGGCCGTTGACCCGGCTGCGGACGCTCCGCGTGTTGAGCCGCTCGCCGGCCGAGCGGTGCCCGTGCGAGACGAAGAGCGGGGCCTCGGGCCGGACGCGCCCGCGCGCGTCGAGGTAGAGCCGGACCGCGTCCATCACCGGCGGGTCGAGCGGCACCTGCTGGTCCTTGACGGTGCGGCCCTTGCCCTGCACCCGGAGGTACCACCCGAGCAGCGTCTGCTCCAGGTCCTGCAGGTCGGCGCGGACGATCTCGATCTCGCTCAGCCCGGCGTAGAGCATCAGGAAGACGACGGCCCGGTCGCGCTTCTCAATCGGACTCGTGGTGCGGAGCACGTCGAGGAGCCGGGCGATCTCGCTCTCGGTGAAGACGCGGCGCGAGTGCTCGCTCGGGCGGCGGTTGCCCTTGACGGCGCGCGCCGGGTTCTCCTCCAGCAGGCCGATGTCCACGAGGTACTGGCAGAAGCGGCGCAGCGCCGTCAGGTACGTCGAGACCGAGACCTGGCTGAGGCCGCGGTCCTCCATCAGGTAGGTCTTGTAGCGCTCGACGTCCTCCGTGCGAAACCGGAACCCTCCCGAGGGGGAGCGCCTGCGCTCGGTGGCGTACCAGCGCTCGAACTCGTTGAGCGAGCGGCGGTAGGTCCCGGCGGTCTCCTTGCTCTTGGCCTTGAGGTACTCGCCGACGAACCCGTCGAGGCGGGCGTCGAGCTCGGAGAGCGAAAGGGTGAGGCCTGCGTCGTCGGGCATGACCGGGATTAGTGTTACGTGATTCGTGATTTCCTCCCACGGTGGTGCCTGACCTCACGAATCACGCCCCACGAATCACGCTTCAGATCGCCTCGCTCGGGTCGATGTTCTCGAGGGCCTCCTTGAAGGCGTGGAGGTAGCTCGCCCCCATCGCGCCGTCAATGATCCGGTGGTCGTAGCTCAGCGAGACGTACATCATCTGGCGGATCGCGATGATGTCGCCGAGGTCGGGGTGCTCGACGACGACGGGCCGCTTCTTGATCATCCCCGGCGAGAGGATCGCCACCTGCGGCTGGTTGATGATCGGCGTGCCCATGAGCGAGCCGAGGCTGCCGACGTTGGTGACCGTAAAAGTGCCGCCCTGGAGCTCGTCCGGCATGAGCTGCTTGCTCCGGGCGCGCTCGGCGAGGTCGGCCACGGCGTGGGTGAGGCCGGAGAGGTTCTTCTGCCCCGCGTCGCGGACGACCGGCACGAGCAGGCCCTTTTCGAGGGCCACGGCGATCCCGATGTGGTAGTCCTTGCGGACGATGACGCGCTTGCCCTCGACCGAGGCGTTGAGCAGCGGGTGCGTCTTGAGCGCCTCAACGGCGGCGCGGACGAAGAACGGGGTGTACGTCAGTTTGACCCCCTCGCGCCGCTGGAAGTCCGCCTTGTGCCGCTCGCGCGCCTCGACGAGCCGCGTCACGTCCACCTCGTTGAAGGAGGTCACGTGGGCGCTCGTGTCGACCGAGCGCCGCATGTGCTCGGAGATGAGCTGGCGCATCCGGTCCATCTCGACGATCTCGACCCGCTCGCCGGCCGGCGTCCCCTGGGCCGGCTGCGCCGTAGGCTGCTGGGCAGCAGGGCGTGGCACCGGCTGTTGCGCGGGCTGCGGGGCGGGTTGTTGCGCAGGGGCCTGCGGCGGCGCGGCGGGCTGCGTCTTGCGCTGCTCGACGTAGCCGAGGATGTCTTTCTTGGTGACGCGCCCCTCGGTGCCGGTCCCGGCGAGGGCCTCGAGCTCCTGCTGCGAGACGCCCTCGGCCCCGGCGATCGAGCGGACGAGCGGCGAGTAGAACCGGCCGTCGGAGCCGCGCCGCTGCAAGGGGCCGGCCGCGCCGCTCGCGGCGACCTCGGCGGCGGCCGGCGCGGCCAGCGGCGAGCCGTCGCCCGCGAGCGCCTCGCCGGTCATGCCGTAGCTCTTCTCCGGCGGACTCGGCGCTTCGCCGTCGCCCCCGGCCGGCGCGGCCTCAGGCTTCGGCGCGGCGGCGGGTTTCGGTGCCGCCGGAGCCGAGGCCGGGGCCGCCGAGGCCCCGGCCCCCGTGGCGATCACGGCGATCTTAGCCCCGACCTCGACGGTCTCGCCCTCGGGCACCAGAATCTCCGCCAGAATGCCCTTGGCCGGCGACGGCACCTCGGAGTCCACCTTGTCGGTCGAGATCTCGAGCAGCGTCTCGTCGAGCTCGACCGCGTCG